>JAUWNA010000171.1 GCA_030612905.1 Promethearchaeota archaeon | reverse complement strand
TTCGTAGCTACTCGAACCTCCATTTTCGTAATTAGTTAAGTTGATTACGTAATTTCCAGCAAATAGTTTAAACTCTATAATCTCAGTTGGGGCGATCCACTCGCTCCAATACATTTCTGAATCGTAGTCATCTGGATTTCTTGTAATGTTAATCCAATTAAAAATTTCCTGTTGATTCATTACTTTCAAACTATACATCGTTAGAGTTATCGGAATGTAATTGTCTCCTGATATTACTTCGTATATTTCTGAATGAATCTGAATGCCATAACGATCCTTAATAGTAATGTTGATGCTATCTCCTATTTCTCTGTAAAACATGTTTTCGTAAAGCAGTGAATCGTTGATGTAAGTTTTGTAATTCTCGAAAAACAAATGATTTCCCTGTTGATCCGCGTAAGAAAGAAAACATATTTTCGAACGATTTAATTCAAATGCTAAGTTATCGTTTAAATAAATTGTAAATTGTTTATCTACATCGTTAGTATCGTAATATCCTATTTGATAATACGCTTTTGAGAGCATAAAATAGATGGAATCGCCAGAAAGTAAAGGATATGTGTAAAGGGTGCTATTAACAGTAAGCGTAGTCTTTTGCGTCATGAGATTTTTTATTTGTAACGAATAAACCTCTAATTCAATATCAAGATAATCGGTTGTTGGTGTTATTTTTTTTTCATAAGTTCTAATTAATGTATTAAATCTGTCTTTTATTTCAACGTAAACTGTTGTGTCAACATCCACGCTAAATATATTTTCCAACAACGTAAATAGATTATATGAACCACTTAAACTTCTATTTACATAAACGTGATAATCTGTAAATGTTAATGGTATGTCTTGAGGGTTAAAAAATGATATTCGACATTGTTTTGTTGCAACTGGAGTGTAAACATAATCTTTAACTCCTGTTGCAGGAATTGTAATGTTTTCATTTACTAAATTTAATCCTGAATTATAGTCTTCAATTCTAAGATTATAAACATCTGGAGTTAAATAAATTTCACGATCTCTTTTAGAACCAACAAGAAAATTGGCAAAATCTCCCATAATTGTATATTTATAGGTTTTTACATCGTAAATTTTCACATTATCCTTGTCTTCAAATGTAGAACTTATTTTTAGTTGGTCAAATTCTACGAATTCGGAAACAGAAATCTTTGTAGTATGTCTATCGAAATTAGTATTCCCAGAAGCACTAAGAGTTAGGGTTTTATTAACTACCCCGTCTTTTAGTAAAATCAGATTAATTTTAGAATCGGAACTCGTTTGAAAATCTACTTCAAAATAATCTCCCGAACTTAAATTGTAATGAGTATTATAATCAATGCTTTTTAGAGAAATTAATTCTGTGGTATTAGTTTGCATGTATGTATATCCAGAACCAAAATAGTTTTTAGAAACATCTAAAAAATACTCATATTCATAAACTCTATGATCATCATAATTTACAACCCAATAATTGGTTCCATCATAATCAATTCCTCTTGGATTTATCGTAATATCAGTAGCTCCTTGATATACCCAAGCTGAATTATATTTATACGTCAAACTATCTTCAAT
The DNA here is from genome assembly GCA_030612905.1 of Promethearchaeota archaeon. GTDB lineage: Archaea > Asgardarchaeota > Lokiarchaeia > Sigyniarchaeales > SOKP01 > SOKP01. The sequence goes on along the minus strand of JAUWNA010000171.1, from coordinate 3,620 downwards.
GTCTCCTACATAAAAATAAGTTCCATCCCAGCATATTCCAAGTGCCCATCCATTATTTGTATGTAAAGTTATTTTAGTCTGATACACCCAAGCAGAATTATATTTATATACATCACCACTATTCCCATCTAATACCCAGAAATATGATCCATCCCATGTGACTCCAGATGCAAGTGTATTTCCTTCATTTAATGGGTGAGTTGATTGATACACCCAAGTGGCACTATATTTATAGACTACATCATCATCGTAATCTGGCACATAAAAATATGTTCCATCCCAGCATATACCTCTTGGATGCCAATTAGTCCCATATAAAGGATGTTCTGATACATAGCTTCCTGATGATGTGTATTTAAAAGCTCTTTTATTTATAGTTCCTATAACCAAGAAATATGATCCATCCCATGTTACTCCAGAAGGATAAGTATCATGCACATAAATATTTCTTCCTGTAGATACAAATTCATTTGTTATAGAACTATTATCTAACAAATAGTTTGATGATTGTGAAAGAAGTTTTTTAAATGAACTTTCTGAAACATCAACCAAATTCCAATAATTTGTGTTGATGTCGTCGTGAAAATCTTCTGCAGGTGTTAATGTTGAATTTTGAAGAATCCATCTCGTAGTCAAATCTGACTCAGAAATCGCGTAAAAGTTAGGTTCTGGATCGACCACTTCAAAATTAACCCATTGAGTGTAATAAATCGAACCTAAAACGCACCACCTGTATCGATAAATGCCGTTAGCATCAAACGATTTAGTGTGAAGCAAATTTAATTTGTAATAAATTTGTATAACTAAGTAATCAATCTGTAGCTCAAAATTGTCTGTTAAATCTGAACCACTCCAACTCAATTTAACTGTTCCGCTTGAGCTAATAAAATCGCTTGGAGATTCTGTATTGTATTCCTTTTTAGTAAAAGATGTTTCAGAAGAACTGCTGATTTGCACATACGATTCTGTATCGTAATTCCAGATTTTAAACGTTATCGTTTGAGAGACGTTTGTTTTTTGCCAACTTTGAACGTTCATAGCCAAAAGATCTTCGTCATATCTATCAAAAGATAAGGTTATGGTCATTTCTAACTCTGCCGATTCAGTAAAATAATCTAACCTAAATCGATCTATTAGTAATTCGAAAACTTCTACACTCAAAGCTTGAAATCGTATCCTTACCTGATTAGTTCCACTTACATAGGAACTTGCACTTCCCAATGTAAAAGAATCATCATCAAAATTAGCAAAGTTATCAATAGATTCAATTTCGTACCACGAAGTAGTATCCCAATTCCAAATATCTAAATCTACATCAACTGATATATTTGTTTTATATGAATATTTAAAAAACTCAATCGAGCTAAAATCTGGATCAACCACTTGTATATCTATTTGAACATCTAACTTTGCATCTCCATTCAGATTATCTCCTATGTTGTAATTAGGATCATTATCTGGGTCGCCATAAGCATCTAAATAAATATAAGCAGTAGAATCGTGCTCAGCCGATATTATTACCTTATTTAATCCCGAGACTTGATTATTTTCTAAAGATTTATTGTCTACTTTTTTTATCTCGTCTACCCACACGTCAAAGGTATTGTCTGCTCTCCATACAAATTTAATATGATAAAATACATTATTTGATATACCTTGTATTAACTGTAATCCACTGTCATAATAAAATAAAGAACCCAATCCAAGCATTAATTGTAAAATTATAGTTCCATCTTCGTAATATATCACCTTCCATACTTCGTTAACATTAGTAGTACCAATCCAAAACTCACGAGTACCTGCAGTTGCTTGAGTTTCATCATGTGTTATAGTAGGATCTTCTCCCGCACTTACATCATCTTGCAACCTTAGAACTTTTTTATGTTCTTGCCAATCACTTATTATTATACATTCACCATCGTATAGAACAGCATCATCTACAAATGGAATATCAATTCCAGAAGTATCATCTGGAACATCAGTAAAAGAATAAGTAGCAGGATAATGACCGATTTCTGAAGAATCAATTACAGACCAATCTGCATCAATAGTTTCTAACTCTCCTATTGTATCACCAGTACCCCACATAAATGTAAAATCATCCCATTGAGATGGAGTTTCATAGATGTATCCATCGGTATGAGTAGACGTAAATGTCGTGTAAGAAGCGTCGTTAGATTTCATGTTATCAGAATAATCAGAAGTTCCACTAATCATATCTATATTCGCTGGATCGCCATATTGAGTTTCTGTGTTGTTTACAGGCGTGACAGTGTCGTTATTAACATCTCCAGACCACGCAAGTGTAGTGTCGTTAAAATCCTCCGTTTGAAATTTTGCTCCTGTCCAAATTTTATCGAGATCTTCGTCGTCGTAAAAATCGTTTAGTTCGAAATCGTACGGTTTTCCGTTGAATAGAGTGTTTAGAGAAGATGTCTCTAAAATTGCATCGTTATCGAAATTGTTATAGTTAGAAGTGAATAACGATGCAAAAGACGAAACTGAAAGCATGAAAACAATCAAAAACAAACAAATTTTCATTCTACTTTTTTTTTTGTTCACGATATTCAACCTCCAAGCTTAAACTCTAAAATTCCAAAATAGGTAAGCAAAATCAACAAAGCAATCGTACCCGCCAACAGAAAATATATTGTTGCCGTGATGTTTTTCGTCTTAATGAAATAATAGTAATTTTTTTCCTTTTTCTTCTTACCTTCCTTACTTCTCATTTTTTTCTTTTTTTTAGCTATTTTAATCACTTATATCCATTTTTTTTTAGATGTTTTTTCCTTCCAAGTATAGAACGATTCGTAGTGATTGTTTTTGTTCAAAACGGCGTAAGGATATCCTTTTTTACCAATTGCTTTTTTTGGTTTTTCTAAATATGTCTTTGTTCTAACGACTTTCCAACCTCTTTCAGCCATTTCTCTTTCTCTTTTAAGACTTACTAAATACGCTTCTTTTTGTTTAGTCTTCTTTTTTGCTTTTTTAGATGGAATATGGGTACTTCTTAATTGACCATTTTTTTTTAAGCCTTTTTTCAATGAACCACCCCCTCTTGCTAAAGAGCCACCAGTTCCTGCTTTTGGCTTTCTTTTTTTCGCTATTTTAATCACCTTTAAATAAACTTTTTTCCCATTTCCTGCTTTTAGGAGTATCTCTTACCCATAGTTTGTGTCCACCTTTAAACGGAGTAACACGAGCTAAATATCCTATTGCTTTCAATCTTTTTTTGTAATCTTTGGCATCTTTTTTATAAGCAAATTTATTTTGTAATCGATAATCTTTCTTATCGAATTTTCTGATTGGTTCGCCATATTTTGTAGTCCTTCGCTTTCTTTTTCTCCCTACGGTTTTTGCCTTTGGAACTCTGGAGGTGCTCCCAGCCCTATAACTTTCGTATCTTACCATATTTATTTCCTCTTTTTATTTTTTTTCTTTTTAAAACATTTCTCTGTATAAAGTTTTTTCCCGTGTGTCCCACAAATAGAACAATATTTTGTATTCTTACCTGCAATAGGTCTAAAATCGCCTATTTTTATGTTATGAGCTTTATAGGTTTTTTGTCTCGTTGTTAAGGGTTTTTTAGCCATTTTTATTATCAATTCTTTTTATTTTTT
>JAUWNA010000080.1 GCA_030612905.1 Promethearchaeota archaeon | reverse complement strand
ATTTTAAAGCCAAAAGTTAGAATCAAATTAAAGATTTGGAACACTTACTTGACTGGCAAGCTCGTAAAATTTGATGGGTACATGAATTTGATCGTAGAAGACGCCAAAGAAATATATTTTGGGCGTGGTGGAAAAAGAAGCAAGAGTCTTGGGACCGTTATGATTAGAGGGGCTTCTATCATTTTCGTTGGGCAGGATAGAAAAAAATTGATTTTTGCTGATAATGATACTGAAACTGAATCTAAGGATGCGGTTGAGGAAGATTTACACGATAAATTGATGCATAGAAAGGAAGCAGATGGCATCTAAAAAGAGAAGAGGTTGAAATAAATGGGTAAAGGAACTCCGTCAAAGGGTAAAAAAAATAAAGCAGCAAGTCATAAAACTTGTAGAAGATGCGGAAAACATAGTTACCACAGAAGTAAAAAGTTTTGTGCTTCCTGCGGATTTGGAAGAACAGCTAAGTTGAGACAACCAGCTTGGAGAAACAGACATAGAGCTTTTAACAAAAATAAAGGCTTTTACGCTTAAAATACCTTTTAGTTTTGCGCGTTAATCTGCTTTTTTTTAAAGAACTTGTAGTTAGTTTTTAAAATTTTATTTTGTTATAAAGAATTCTTGGATTAAGCTACCGTTATCTCTTATTGCCTTAATGTGCAAATTATTTCCGTTTAATTCAAAATGCATAAAGTGATGGGTCAATTCTCCATAAATCTGATTATTGCGAGTAATATAATCGTTTTGATAAGCTTCAATGGACGCATTATGCCACATGTTTTTCCAGGGATCTCGATCTCGATACATAATAAATTCATCGAGGGCTCCTCCACCGCCACCAGTTACAAAAAAGTATGTGCCTCCCCAGCTTTCAGTGCGATTAGTCCAAAAAGCTTCGTAATGATGGTCGTGCCCCGACAATACTACATCTACTTGATTTTCGTAAAAAATTGGGGCTAATTGGGAAGCTAACTTGTGATGCATGTTAAAATCCCCAGTACTATAAGGTGGTGCGTGTAGAACAACAAAAAGCCATTTGTCTTTATTTAACGCTAAATCTTGCCTGAGCCACGCTTCTTGAGCTTCTAATAGAAAACCCCCCCAATCGAGTTGATTTTGAAAAACATCAATCATGACAAAATGAGCGTTTGAATAGTCAAAACTGTAGTAGTGACCCCAATCCTCAACATAGTTATAAGGAAAGAAATATTTGAAATTCCGAGCAAATATATCAACACCGTATTCGTGGTTTCCAATAGCAACCATATATGGGCTAGTGGAAGCGTGTCTTTCCATGTGATTAAAGAATACATGCCATCCTTCTAATTCTTCACCCACGAAAGGGCCAAGATCTCCAGCGTGAACAATAAAATCGTATTGATATGGCGTCATTGCGTCAATAACAGCCCCGTATTCGCTTGGATCTAAACCCGCATGCGTGTCACTTATTGCAGTAAAATTAAAAGGAGTTATAACCGAAGGGGCGGTGGTAAAATTGTAAATAACAGCTGAAAAATCGGTTATTTTATAATGGTACAATGTTCCAGCTTTTAAATTCCTAAGTTTTACTATATGTCTTTTTTCTAAAGTGGATATTCGAAATGTTTCCATATCTCCAATAGATTCACCAAAATCTAATACCGATTCAGTAGGATTTTTTGTATGCCAGATAATTGTCATCGTTGTTTTTGGATCGTCGTTCCACAACAAGTAAGGTCCATCGTCGTAACTGTATAATTGTGCATTTGGAAAAAAGTACAAAACGAATGTCAAAATAGAAAGAGACCAAATGAGGAATGCTATAAAGAAAGAAGCCATAAGATATTTCTTCGAAATTGTAAGCCTCTCTTGTATTTTAAAATTTCTTGCTAATTTAACGATAGATTTAATAAAGAAATATAGCGGAATTATTATTATAAAAAGAATTGGTATAAGTAATAATAAAAACGTTAAGGGATTCCATATGATGTGGCTTTTTATCAACCAGAAAATTAAGCTTCCCCAGAATATTAATAAAATGGAATTTAATAGATAAAATACAAACCAAATTACATTTTTTTTCTTTAAATCCACGTTTTAAATTACATCTAGGTTATGATTTATTATTAACTTGAATATATATTCAGTCTTATAGTTATTAATAGTTATCATTAAAAACAAAGAGAGTAAATTAATAAATTTAAAAAGAATAATTAAAAATAAAGAGAATTAAAAATAAACAATCTCAATAAAAAGATGGAATCGTTAAAAACTGAAAGCGTTAATAAGGAACTGGATAAATTGGAATTAGTGAATGGAATTATTGGTACTGTTATAGTAAATAAAAACGGTTTAACAATTATCTCCAGGTTACCTAGATATGTTGAAGAGCGTAAATTTGGTGCGATGGCGGCAACCATGTTTGGAGCTATGGAAACAGCGATAATTACGTTACAAGATAAAATCGTTAATTTGACAGTAGAATTTAACGATTATCAATTAATTGTTTTTATAATTAGTACTGAAATAATTTTTGCAGCATTGCTTGAGCTTGACATTGACTTAGGGTTACTGCTTATTGAAGTTGAGGAATGTGTTAAAATTATTAAAAATATAGTAGAGGTGTGAAAAAAATTCTTACTGAAAGTCAAAAAAAGAGATATTCAAGGCAGATATTATCCCCTTCTATTGGAGAAGTTGGACAAGAAAAATTGTCGAAAGTTAGAGTATTACAGATCGGTGCGGGAGGTTTAGGTTCTCCTTTTGCTCTTTATATTGTTGCTGCTGGAATAAAAGAATTGACTATCATTGACAACGACACTTTATCAATTTCCAATCTTCAAAGACAAATACTTTACAATGAAGCTCAAGTTGGAGAGGGGAAAGCGCACGCTGCAAAAGAGAGGTTATCTAATCTTAATTCTGAAGTAGAAATAAAAGCATATAACGATTATTTAGATGAAAATTCTATTAAGAAGTATATTAAAGACAAAGATTTTATCGTTGATTGTAGCGATAATTTTGAAACTAAATTTTTAGTAAATAAAGTTGCAATAGAATATAATATTAAAGCCGTAATTGCTGGAATTAAAGATTTTTTCGGGCAAATAATTACAATAAACCCTAAAAAAACTGCTTGTTATGAATGCGTTTTCAATCAACCGGATACTTTTGATTCTTCAGAAGGGCCTTTACCAGTAATTGGCGTCACACCAGGCATTCTAGGCACTTTAGAGGCTTTGGAGGTAATTAAAACTACTTTAGGGTTACCTAATTTAGAAAATAAGCTACTTATAGTTAATCTTTTAGATTTATTGTTTAATACAATAGATATTGTCAAAAGCGAAAATTGCATGTGCTCAAAATAGGTTATTAAAAAAAAGAAAAATAGAAAAAAAATAGATTTTAAATTTTAATACGAGTCTAAAGACCTTCTTTAGTGATTATGTAGGCTACACAACCATAGAACAATCCATTAGCAATTCCGGCTGTAAAAACAACCAAAATCGTACCTAATTCGCCGTAAGATGCTACTTTACCAAACCAATCAATCGCTAAATAGGAAGATACTAATTGACCTGTTCCTAAAAGTATAACATATACTACACTAGTTATTAAGGCAGTTAAGAGCCAGGCTCCAAAAACGGTTTTGTTATTATCTCCTAAGAATGAAGCTACGATTACTGTAACTAATGGAGGGATCACTAAACCTAGAAATAGCATAAAATCAGTGAAAAAGTCAGTAGATGTTAATAATGGTATTATCCCATTTGTGGACCATGCAGCCCCTGGAAAGGTAAAGATTGGCGCAAAAATCATTGTTATAATTAGCATAATATCAGTTGTAGGGAAACCAGCGACTGTAAACACCGCAATTAGCGTAAAGACTGTATTCAAGCCCAAATAGATTGCTAGAGAAATTATAAAAGTTTTTATAAAATTCATTTAAATCAAGCTCATTTTTTTTTTTTGTTTAAAGATTTCTATATTTAATCTTAGTTCTTTTAAGTATATAAATATTAGAGCTAGTCCATTTTTAATTAGAAAAAATATTAAAATAATATAATATCAAGGTAGGATTAGACATCAAAGGACAAATGATTTAAAGGAATTAAGTAAAAAGAATAAGTTTTAGAGTTTAATTTGTTAAGAATTCTTTTCAAAAAAGTCTTTAAACAATTTGCCATTGTCTGCATAAACTCCAGCAGATTTTATCCCCTCCAATTTGCCAGTTTGGGGTAGTTGTTTCTTAATTTTGGCGGGAACGCCAACAGCTAAAGTTCTCGGGGGAATTTCCTTTCCAACTAAAACAGCTCCTGCGCCTAAGATCGAGCCGTCCCCCAATTTAGATCGATGTAGCACATTAGAGCCTATTCCAACCAAACAACCGTTCCCAATTGTGCAAGGTCCATGCACCATAGCGTGATGACCAACTATACAATTATCGCCGATTTCTACAGTGGATCCTACTTCGTTGTGAATAGTAACATTTTCTTGAATACTTGTATTTTTTCCAATGATAATCGTACCCCAATCTCCGCGGAGGACTGCTCCAAACCAGATATTACTTCCTTCACCAATCGTTACATTTCCAATAATTACTGCAGTTGGTGCTATGAATACTGATTCGTGAATTTGGGGTACTTTTCCCGTTCTAGGGCTTGGTATAATTAATGGCATTATCTCTTCACAATTATATTGCTTTTTGAAAATGTAGAATTAAAGCAATAATAATAAACTTATTGTAATTAAAAATAAATAAAAAAAGATTATTTGAAGAGCTTTGCGTCTTCAAGAATTTTTTTATGATCGAAAGCTAAATTTATATCTTTCAATTTTCCTTTGTGTATTATCTCTACTTTTTTAGAGTCATCTCCGCTTCTCAATTCGGAGATATCTCCAATAATTGAACACTTGTAAGCTATCGAATGTATATTTCCTCTGGGATCTCGTCCTTCTTCAGTGTAAAAACCAATTTTAGACTTAACTTCTACTTTTAGATTAGTCTCTTCCTTAACTTCCCTTACCAAGGCATCGATTGGTTTTTCTCCTTTTTCTATAAATCCACCAGGGAGCGCATAAAAATTCTTGAACGGTGGATACTTTCTTTTGATTAAGATAATGTTTCCTTCTCGATCCTCGATTACAGCATCAACAGTTTTCCCAACTTCTGATTTTTCTGTTTGTAGTCTTATATACAAATAATAGCCAATTGTAGCAAGTAAAATCCCTATTATAATCGCGGCAATAGACCCATTTAACACGGAAGTGTTAATAGTCCCTTGTTGTAGATTTAACCATATCATTACAACTCCAGCTAAGTCAGCCAAAATTCCAGCCCCAAAAAGCAGGTTTAATAAATTAACGCCCCTTTCTGTTCTTTTTTGATTTTCTTGGCTTTTTTTCCGATGTAAGTCTTCCATTACATCGTATATTGAAGTAAATTTTACATTTATGCGATCCACGATATTAGTTACTTCAAATTCATTTAACAGAAGTTTTAACACGCGTGTATAGTGTTGTCTTCTATTATAATCTAATTCGTTATATATTGCGCTTAAAGTCGTTTGAATCATACCCCTCTGTGTTCTTAGCAACCTTATCTTTTTCGCTATTGTGTTTAAATCTTGAAACGCTTGCGTTTGTGTTTTCAAAAACAATATATCTAGCGATTCATTTATCGAGCGTAGCGAAAATAATATTGCTCTCATTTTTGGAGTAGGATCAAGTACAAATTCTTTCATATAGGATTCAAAGAATTTTTCGTAATTTTCTTCAGCCATATAAACAAATCCAGAGTTCCTTCGTATAAAATGTAGTTCTGAGAGCCTGTTAGATAAATTATTTTGAATTCGTTTGTTAAATAAAGTTTCCGAATAATCATCCCACTGCCCCGAATATATTTCTGTCCAATACCCTATTACCTTCTTATATTTTTCAATATTTTCTGGATTCCAAATTATATCGCTGGGTTTGGTTTTATTGGAAGTAACAAAGATATAAATAGGGCTTTCTGTATCGAAATAAAGACCCATGTTCTCAGCTTTATTATTAAATTCTTTTAAAATTTTTAAAAGAATAAAAGGTACTTGCTGAATTAGCATCGGTTTTATAGATTCTTTTTTAGAAGGATTATCTTTATAATATTCTACTTCAAATTGGAAATATCCTAACGTATTATAGTCTCTTTCAGAATTTTCGTCTTTATAGGGAAAATTAGATAAGCAGGTGACCCAACTACATTTAATAGAAATATTCCTAATTAATTCAAATAAATCTTCTTTAAGTTCTTTTTTGTATATATCCTCGTCCTTTAAGTTTTGGAATTTGTTTTTAATAAGATTCTCAATTTCTTTACTTTTTAATTCAGTATTAATTTTAATAGTATTTATGAACGCACTAATAAACCAAAACTCTTCTTTATAGATAAATTGTAGAATTTCACTCATAAGATCCAACATTAAAAATATTATAAATTCAATTAAATTATATTAAATATTTTAATTTTGTGTTAGGTAAAAAAATTACTATAATCTAATAGAAAATATTAAAAAAAAAGATGACGCTAAACCAAATACAAGAAGATGTTTTAAAATTAAAAAAGCAAAACGATGTAATTTTACTTGCTCATTATTACCAGCCTATCGAAATTCAGGAAGTTGCTGATCATTTAGGTGATTCACTTGGATTGTCTAAACTTGCAAAAGAAGCTAACACGGAGTATATTATTTTTGCAGGCGTAGATTTTATGGCAGAAACAGCGTCGATTTTGAACCAAGATAAACACGTATTATTACCTAGTTCAGAAGCTTGTTGTCCCATGGCTGCTTTTTTGGACGAAAATATGGTTAAGAAATTCAAATTGGAAAATCCAGGACTCCCATTTGTAACTTACGTAAACAGTACAGCTGCAGTTAAAGCAGAATCCGATATTTGTTGTACATCGTCAAACGCAGTTAAAATCGTAAAAAGAATCAGTTCAGAATTCAATACAAAGGCAGTATTATTCGGCCCCGATGCGAATCTAGGAGATTATGTCGAAGAAAAATCGCATATAAAATGCATTAAAAGCCCCCCGCAAGGTCACTGTTACGTTCATACTTTATTAACTGTTGAAGATGTTAAAAAAATAAGGCAAGAACACACCACCGCTAAATTTCTTGTGCACCCGGAATGCGAAAGGGAAGTTCGACACCTTGCTGATTTTGTAGGGTCGACAGCTCAAATGTATAATAGGGTTAAAAAAAGTCCTTCAGAAGAAACTCAATTTATTATCGGAACGGAGTTAGGATTGTTAGAAAGAATGGCTCAAGATTTTCCAAATAAAAAGTTTTATCTCGCGAAAGACAAAATGATCTGTTATAACATGAAGAAGAATACAATTGAATTGACAAAATATGTTCTCGAACACTTAGATGATCCAACATTTGAAGTAAAAGTTCCGTCTGAAATTGCTAAACGAGCGTTAAATCCAATTGAAAAAATGTTGCGTTTTTCTTAGATCTAAAAAAAGAAGTTTTTTTTAATTGAATGAGGTAATTCTCGTTTGTTTCTGATCATAAAGCCATTTTAAAAAAGCCCTTGTAGGTTTACCGTTCCATATAGCGCTTTTATTTGTACTTGTTTTATAATTGTTGAGATCTTCATAATTAAAGTTAAGATCTTTCATTAGTGATCTAGTATTTAGTAGCCAAACCAGGAAAGGTTTGTATGGTGTGTTTCCATAAATGGCTCTATTAGTATGGGTTTGCTCGTATTGAGAAATCTCTTCAATAGTAAAATTTGAATAACATCTATAATTGTGATCCATCCAAAAATATGTTGATGTTGAATCGCGATATTTTCTTATATTACATC
>JAUWNA010000457.1 GCA_030612905.1 Promethearchaeota archaeon | reverse complement strand
TTTTTATTATACAAATGTAGAAGGTATTTTGTTTCGATTTGAAAACGCTGTTTCAATTTATCGAAAAAACCTCGAAGAAGACGACGCTCAAATAAAAGAAATTGATAAAATTTTACAAGACTTGGGAAAGGCATTAAACGGAGAATTTAAGTTCACACTAGTGATAACTGATACTGGAGGGGGAAGTTATATTATTCCCAACGATAAATCAAAATATTCATTCGAAAAATTTGAGCCGAAAGAATTAAATTAAAAATAATAAAGGAAATCATCATTATTTTTTAATATATATTAATGAAAAATATAGAATTATTAAAAATGTGAAATCAAATGGTAATTAAAAAAGTTGGAATTTTAACGGGCGGCGGAGATTGCCCGGGTTTAAACTCCGTTATATATGGAATAATGTTAAAAGCCTACGATGCTGGTGTAGAATGTGTTGGTATTCTTAAAGGTTGGAAAGGATTTGTGGAGAACTTAACTATACCTCTAAATATCGCCGAACATGACGATTTACACACAGTTGGAGGTACAATATTATATACCAGTAGAACCAATCCTTTTAAAGGAGTTGATTCAAAAGAAGAAAAAGCAAAAGAATTAGCAAAGAAATTTGATACACTTAACATTGACGCTCTTATCGCTATCGGTGGAGATTTAAAACGATTTACATTTTAAACCTAAAACGATACTTTAAGTGTTGCGGATGCTATGTGCAAATACTCAAAAGCGAATGTAATCGGTTGTCCAAAAACGATAGACAATGATTTAGCTGGAACACATTACACATTCGGGTTCTGGAGCGCGGTACAACTAGCTTCCAATGCGATGGATAACTTAACGACTACCGCAAGGTCTCATCAAAGGGTATTTGTAGTAGAAGTTATGGGAAGAGACGCAGGATTTCTTACAATGTATAGCGGAATTTCTGCTGGTGCCGATATAATATTAGTTCCTGAATCACCGTTTAGTTTAGAAAAGGATGTTATAGATGTACTTAAAAAAAGAGTCAATGCAGGGTACAAATATCACATAATCGCCACCTCAGAAGGAGCTTATCCAAATTCAGAGTCGTTGAAAAAGGATTTTAAAACGATATCAAAAGAATCGATAGATAAATTACCTAAAGATACATATGGAAACCCTTTGCTCGTAAAATTGAATATATCCAAAATAATTGTCGACGAACTCAACTTAAGAGAAGATTTGAAAAAGGAATTTCAGAATAATGGTGTGGATTTTGAGTGTAGAAGCGTAGTCCTGGGGCACACAATGCGAGCGGGGACTCCTAATTCGTTTGATAGAATCTTAGGATTGAGATTTGGATTAGCAGCTATGAAACTTGTTTTAGAAGGTAATTTTGGAAATATGGTGTCTCTTCAAGGGAATAAAATTGAGACTATACCACTTTCAGAAGGTGTAAAAAAGAAATACATTACCTCGGATAGTGATAAAATGGAATTACGAGACCTTTTAGTGAAAATTAGATATCTATCTAAACAAACATAAAACAATAAGGTGCATTCATTTTAGAATCATAAAGGAAGAAGAAAATGACAGCTTCTATTGTAATTGAGGGAAAAATCTCTGTAAATGCAGTTTTGCACTCAAAATATCGTAAGGTTCTGACTTTATTTTATGATGTTGCCAAACTCCAGAGAAAAAGGAATAATAAGCAGGCAAAATCTCTCAAGCGGATACTTGAATCAGTAAATTCCAAAAAAATCAAGATTGAAGTAGTGGATCAAAAGTGGTTTGAAAAAAATGCAAATGGGAAGACTCATGGAGGAATTGCTGCTATTGTAAGTGAAAGAACCTACCAAAAATTACCTGAACTATTGAAATCAAAACTCAGTGTTATTTTTTTTTTAGATGGAATTGAAGACCCTTATAATCTTGGTTACACAATACGGTCATTATATGCTGCAGGAATAGATGGAATCGTGATGAAACGGAGAAGTTGGCTTGATGTGGAGGCAACTATTATTAAATCATCCGCAGGTACTTCAGAATTAATGCCGATAGCATTAGTTGAAGATCTAGAAACAACAGCTAACTTCTTCAAATCTAATAATTACACCATTGCTTGTACTGCTAAAGATAAAGGTCAGTCAATATATCAAAGTAATCTGAAACCCCCGATATTTATAGTAATTGGGGGTGAAAAAAGAGGCATTAATCGTACTTTTTTAGATAAAGCAGATTTACGGTTTACCATTCCTTATAAGCGTGAATTTGCAGGATCTCTCCCGCTTAATTCAGCAGCAATTATAATTGGATTTGAAATTCTTAGACAACTAAATTATTCTCACAAGGAAGTCGTCTAATCATATTCCCGAATTTCAATCATTTGCAATATCCAATTTCTTAACTCTGATATATTTTTATCTAACCAAAATGCTTTTCTTCTTCTGCATCACTATCAATAGCATCTTTTTCCACATCGCGACCAAGCCATTTTTCGCTTAGTTTCTCTTTATAATATTCGTGTTGGATGATTAAATTCATTATTTCTGTTGTTCCGGTCCAGATCTCCCCTATGCGAGCGTCTCTTAAAAGACGTTCTATTGGATATACGGTTGTATAC
>JAUWNA010000057.1 GCA_030612905.1 Promethearchaeota archaeon | reverse complement strand
TATAGGTTAAAAGAATTACAACCTATTTTTGGCGTAGATAACCCTGAAACCTTTCATAAAGAAAATAATTATATTTTTAAATTAGATGTAAAAAATACATATTTCACTCCAAGATTAGTTTTTGAGCGAAAACGGTTAAGTTTACTCAAATTTGCAAAAAATGAATTAATTGTAGATATGTTTGCGGGTGTTGGGCCAATCTCTATTCAAATAGCAGGAATCAACGATGTAAAAATTTATTCTTTCGATATTAATCCAACGGCATATAAATATCTCATTGAAAATATTAAACTAAATAAACTGAAAGGAGAAATTCTAGCTTATAACATCGATGTTGTGGACCTTATAAATTCATCCAACGAATTAGGAATTGATTTAAAAAACCGCGTAGATAGAACAATGATGAATTTACCGGAACAATCTATTAATTATGTAGATATAGCATGCTTTCTGATGAAAAAAACAGGAGGGATTTTACATTTATATCAATTCTGTGAAAAACCAAATCCAATTGAAAAAGGAATTGAAAATTTAAGAAACAAGTTAAACAGAATGGGATGGAATGTAGAGGAAATAATTAACTCTAAGATCGTTAAACCATTTTCTCCTAAATCCGATTTGATAGTCGTAGATGTAAAAATTAAGTACATTATGTAAAGCTTTAATAATAATTTATAATTAGATTTTTTGACTAACTTCTTAAAGATGAAAATTATATGTTTGAAACAGAGTTTTTAGTTTTACCACTCCGAATTGACAAGCATAATAAGGGATATGTAGATTTTTATATTGGTCCAAAAAAATTACGTAAAATCGTTGACAATGAATCTTTAACATCGCCAAATAAATTATTATCAGATTGCAAAGCTCTACAAAATGATTTGTTTAAACAAGGTTACGATAAGAAGCGCGAACGATATCTAGAAAAAATGCTTACGGCAATGAGGACTTCAATAGAATTATTAAATGGAGTCGAAATGTCAATAAAAGATCAATTTTTAAAACTTTATGATGTAGCTTTACACCCCGCTAATGAATCAGAACTGAAAGATTTAAAAAGAGAGTATAACGAAGCATACGGAGGTCCTGGAAGTTTAGAAGAACGAATCGAAAAATTAAGGTTAAAACGAAGAGTACCTGAGGAAATGGTTTTCGGATTTTTTAAAAGAGCACTTAAAATCACAGAAACACGAACAAAGGAGTTGTTTATAAATCTCTTACCTGAAAATGAGCAAATTTTATTAGATTTAACACAAGAAAAAAACAATGACAAAATAAAATGGACTTGCTATGAATGGTATTTAGGTAATTATAATAGCCGAATAGAAATTAATCCCAGATTTAATATGTACTGGACGGCTTTACTGATGCATTCTGCTCATGAAGGCTATCCAGGACATCATACAGAATTTTCTGTCAAAGAACAGATATTGTATCGCGAGTTAAATCAATTTGAACACTCAATTTTACTCCTAAATTCCCCTAAATTAATAATCAGTGAAGGTATAGCAGATCTTGCTATTAATGTGCTTTTTTCTTATCGAGATCAAGTAGAAATTGGATTAAACGAGTTTTGTTCAGATGTTTCAAAAGAAGATTCCCTAAAAACCATGATTGCGCAATATAATGTAAGAAATAAGCTTATGCTTTTTTGGTATAATTTTGCTTATCATGCTCTTATTGATAATTACACTGATGAGGAATTAATTAGTTATGGTAAATATTTTGAGTTATTTGATGAAGATGGCCTAAGAAATCAAATAAAAAGACTCAATGATCCAGTATACTCAAAAAATGCTTTTACATATAACCTCGGAACGAATATCATAAAAAAAAAATATGGGGAATTCCCTTCAGTTAAAGATTTTCGAAATCTTTTGATTAATCCGATCTTACCTTCTGACTTGTAATTAAATTTAAAATCTTAATTTTATTATTTATATTAATATCAACTAAAAATAGATTAGTCACTTTAGCCACAAATATGGTTACAAATTCTCTACCATACCCACTACCTACTATCATATACTTTTATTATAAAATAATAAAAATTTGAGTTTTTAAAATTGTTTTTATTAAAAAATCTCTTGCTACATTTTCGTAGTTTAAATAATCAATTTGAATCAAATTAATAAGTGAAGAAAAAACGGGAAAATGTATACGAATTCATATAAAAGAGAAAAATATATTCATTAATTTTCAATATTTGAAAGGAGTGATAAAAATGCCTGGTCATACTGGTACTAATCCCTAAATTGGTGTTTATTATAAGAGTGTTTAAATTGACACTCTTTTTAAGAATACCATATATTTTTTTTTTTTTTAAATTAAAAATTCCTTCATTCTTTACATCATAGAACGTAATCAAAAAGAGAATAATAGAAACAAGATTCACAATATAGTAATAGAATTAATGATGTTTTTAAATATAAAAACTAGAGTTAACTCTTTGAAATAATGAAGTGGACCTGGCAGGAGTCGAACCTGCGATCTTCGGATTAGAAGTCCGACGCCATATCCAGGCTTGGCTACAGGTCCTATTCAATTTTACTTATAATAATAAATATAAAATCGTCTTTAAATTTTTTGTTTAGAGACATTTTAATAAATATTTAGGCTTTATTTTCAAATTCATAAAAATCTAAACAAGATTAATAGCAATTGACTCGTAACTGAAAATATCTTACTCGGAAACAATAAATTAATAATTTGTTAATATAAATTTCTTTTAAATTTGGAATACTATTAATATTAAATGTTAATACAATTTGCAATTCCGCTAAAAATACGATTCTATATTAATGTGTGATACATTTGCTTAAGAAAAAGGTTTATGTACATCAGAACATTCCGTATGCTTTTAATTGGAATATTACTCATCATAAAGAAAAGGTTTTGCAAAAAAACCCTAATCGAGAAGAATTCATTAAGTTAGGTTCTTATTTTAAGAGAATATACAAAGGAGAAATCCCCAATGACTTGTTCAATTTACAAGGACTTTCTCGTGTCTCACAATTTAAAATGAGAGGGTTAAAACCGGCTTTTATCGCAAGTTTCAGTAAAAAATTAATTCGAGAAGGAAAAATACAATACCTCGGTTCAGATTCTAAATTACCAAATTACACGCAAAATGTATTTGAAAGTTTTAAAATCAATAAAATTGGAAAAGTCCCCGGTCACGATCCTGTTTTAAAGAACATTTTAATCAAAGATAAGAATTCAGTTGCAATTGAAGTTCCAATCTGGAAAGAGGTTAACAATAACTACATTACAGGACACATAGATCTTATTCAAATTGAAGCCAATATAGTAAAAGTGATTGATTATAAACCAGAAGGAAACTTTATGAATTCATTACCACAAGTTGCTACTTATGGCCTTTTAATAAAATCAAAATTTGAATTACAACAAATTAAATGCATTTCTTTCAATAAAACGGAAGCTTGGGAATATGATCCTGTAATTTTGTTAACAGAAGTAAAGGATTATTTGATTTCTCATCGAATTGATAAAAGGAAATGGGAAGACTTTGTAAAATAATTCTAATTTACTTAAATGATTTCTTCCCTTTTTGAGTTGTTTCCTCTTCCTTTTCTGCCGTAAAATGCTTTTGGAAAAATAAGTAGCTTAAAAATAAGCCAATTGCTTCTATAACTATTCCAGTAAACGCAATTATTGTCCCGTTATATCCTAGATGTCTTAATAATAAAGCACATCCTAAACCAGAAGTTGCGCAAACAAAAAGAATAAACCCTTTAATTATTTGAGAAAATGAATCTTTTATATAGCCCAATTCTTTTTTAACCCACGACATGGTTTAATCATACGCGTTTAATGGTGTTTTAAATTATATAAACTAAATTATAATGATTTTAATATTTTTGTTATTTTATTTTGAAGTTTTTAATTATTTCTTCGGTTTTTTCTTGAATTTTAAATAAACTGCGTCGTCTAAAAGCACTCCAATCTTTTTTGCAATTTCTTTAGCTATTTCGTATCTCTCTCCATCAAGCATTTGATCAATTTCAACAGAATTTGGAGCATGACCCAATCTTTCAGATAAAATTCTATCAATAATAGCAGAGATATCAGATATAATTCTGTCATAATTAGGTAAATTCATATTTACCATGTGAGAATTAATTTTTTCTACAGCAAAATGATAAAATTCACAAAACCTATTAAAGCAACCGCCTTCTAATCTGCTATGTATTATAATCTGTTCAGTTGCGATTTTAGTATCTTTTTTTTGCCAATAGAATTGACGGGGGTTCAAACCAGGACGATTTATGCCCATTAAAGTAGAAGTTATTTTCCGTTCAATCCAATTAAGAGTGTTCTCTTTTTGTATTTTACGAATTTCTATTTTCTTATCTTTCTCTATTTTCTTTTCAGCTTCTGTGGCAATAAAAACTTTTTCTTTCTCTACTTCTTTAAAACTTTCAAATCTTTTAATTAAATCATAGGCGATACAATATGAAATGGGGGATATTAAATCAGCTTTTAATTTTAAAGGTAAGATTTCTTTGTAGATATAACTATCTTCATTTTTCAATTCAAAAATGCTTTCCTCTAATGATGTATTAGTTAAACGTGATAATATAAAACCATTTACAAGAAAAACTTGATTATTAGCGTTAAAAACAACAACTAATTCATTCTGTCTTTTTATCAAACGTTCGATGCTTAATTCTTCTAATTTTATTTGAGCCCAATCTTCAATATCTATAGTTTTCCCTGCTCGTTTTAGCGCTGAAATAAATAGTGCTTTATCGTTTGAAATTATGCCATATAATTCAATGATCCGACTTAGTTGTCTTAAAATTTTAGATAAAATAAAGTAAAATAGATCTTTCACCAAATCATTCAAAATCTTATCAAAATCATTAAGAAGAATTATTTGGGAATAATTGCTCAAACCTAAATCTTGGAAGAAAATTTTGTCGATAATTTGCTTTTTCCTTACGAATTCTCTTAAATCATTAATTGAAAAACCCAATCTATTCTCTAAAATTTTCCATAATTCTTCAAGTTCAACATCATTTCTATAAAGAATTTTTAACAGGTTAAATTCTGTAAAATTCCCTAATTTTGCAATTATGTTTTCAAGAAAGGGAAATTTAAGATTACACAATGTTTTTTTTGTTAAATTAATTAAATTTTTCTTTTTATCGTTTAAAGCAATTAAATCTTGCTCTTTAATGTTATATCTAATCATATTTTTCTTTACATTTTCAACTAACTCATAATCGACATTAATTAAATGTAAAGTGTCCTTAATTCCTCTTTTGTTAATTAAAAAAATAATATCTTCAAAACTAGATTCATATAAACTTTGAAGAAAATAAATAAAATCATTTGGATTTGTCTTAAATTGCTTTATTAATTCAGATTTTAATTCTGATAGAATTTTCTCCTCAAATTGTTCGTAATTTATATTTTCTTTGAAAGCACTCTCAATAGACTTTATTATTCTTTTTTTTAAATTATTTCCTTCTAAGTAAGATCTTAATCCTGGAACTGAAATTGGGAACTTATTAAATTCATGTTCTAATATTCTTTTTTTAATCATTCTTATAGGCATTGTCTGAACTTGTAACTCCTTATATGATTTGAACTCAAATTGCTTTTGCATTCTTTCGATTAAGTGATTCAAAGTGGATACTTCAATATATTTATCCTCTTTATCCTCTCTTTCTAATTTTTTTTCCATCTCAATCGACGTACTTTTAAGTCCCGCGCCTTCCTCTAAGATTTCTCTTTTTATAATATCACTAAGCCCAATTAAATCTCCAATAAAATCATAAAAATAAAAGGATGGGAATTTAGAGATAATATTTAACAGTTTGCTTTCAATTTGGGTTTCAATATCGTTTATCTTTTTCACTCTCTGAGTTTGTTGAAGATTACCTGTTCTTTCTTCAATTAATAGCGTCAAAAACAAATTTTCCAAATCGATTATGTTGTTAAATATGCCTCCTTCCAATTCAAATGATGTTTTTAAAAAAGAATCAACTTCCTCTATCAAAATTTTTTTTTCTTTTAATTCTAGTTCTTTAGTTGAATCGAAAGTAAATTTGTTTAACTCCAACGATTCTTGCACTTTGATACCCATATAATGGTATAAATGTACAACCGCCGTTGCAATTAGCAGTGAGCGCAATGTAGGGGCCGTATGAATCAAAGCAAAAATTATCTTCTTATCGGCCTCTCGCTTCAAGTGCGAAATTATCAGATCAATCGTCTGAAAAAATCTATAAGTGCTTTCTACAGCAGTTGTTTTTCGCTTTACTCCACTTATTATAAATTTTTTATCCATTCTCGATATACTTCCTTAAAATTATCTGCGATATCATATTTGGCTTTTTTATGCCAATATTTAAAATTAAAAGTGTGATATAAATCAGCATTAAACAATTCTTTCTCTTCATTTGTTAATTCATGCTTTAAAATCAAGGATACAGGTCTTGGTATTAATTTAGAAAAATACTTCAGTTTTCTCTCTTTTATGTAATTATAGAACGACTCTGCCCCATCAATGTTGAGATATTTAACGGGAATTATTTTTTCTCGATTAATGTTTAATAAATTAATTTCCTTTTCAACATTATTTTGAATGTATTTTGGAAATTCTGTCTTTATATCAATACAAAACTCATAATGTTTATAAAAATCTATTAAATGTTCTTTCTCCCTCTCATCTGAGACGGTTAAGATATATTTATCTAACAACTTGAGGAAGCTTTCTGGTTCTTGCTCTTTAGATTCCCTTTCTTCAAGATATCTTATAAAATCAAATACAGTCTCATCTAAAGACCAATTTCTTTTTTCTTCTATTTTAAAGAATTTCTTAGCATAATCTTTTATCCATTCTAATACATGAGTTTTCCAGGCTAAATCAATCCCACCAACTCTTTTTTCTAAGAATCGATGAAATCTATTCGTAAAAGTTACTGGGTCTGTTATTTCAACATCTGGTTCTTCTTTTAAAAACCGATTTATAGTAGAGTATCTTAGAATATAATTCAATAAATATTTTAGTTCGTTAGAATATCGCTCAAACTTAATTATATGTGATTTTATTATGTTCGAGTCTTTTTCCATTTGAATTTCTGCAAAGGCAATTAAATCACTTAGATTTAACTTAATCTCTTCAAAGAACGATTTGATATTCCCATTTACTATTTTTTTAAATTCTCTTGTTAAAGAATCTTCATTGAATTTATTTACTTTTGATAATACGCTTGGACTTATTTCTATTTGGCTTATTAAATATTGTTCAAACTTAGTTAATATATTTTGACCTAAAATTTTCGAAGGTTTCTGTTCTTTATCGAATTTTTCGTTTAAATTACCAATAAAATAATAAGTCAAGGTTTTTAGTCTACGTCTCGAAAGATATTGAGGAAGCGACTCTATTATTAACATAAAACTATTCTTAATAACTTCAGCAAAATAATTGATTACAGAGCTTAATTCTATAGCTCTAAGTCTTTCTCCACTACTAATTGATAATTTAATAGATTCAGTTGCAAATTGACAAAGTTCTTTAAAAAAATTGAGGCTCTCTCCTGCAATACCAATAATATATTTGTTATATTTATCCAAAAGTTCGAATAAATCTCCACTTTCCCCCGTAGTTAGAAATTTTTTGGAATATTTTAAAAAATCGTCAACATTTAACTCCAATTCTTTTATTATGCCCTCAATATTAGAAATTACCCAATCTCCAGAATGTATTTCTTTAACATTTTCAAGTTTTTCTTTAATTTTTACGATAAAAAAAGAGACTAACTTATCTTGTATCTCATCTATAGTCCCCGTATTTGCTAATTTAAGGAGATTAGTCCCTAAGTTTAAGGTTTTTTCTATTATAAAATTAGCACTAGGCTCAGATATTGTGTATTTAAGATGATCAGTTATCGATTTGCCCGTAAACGGAGATTTTAAGCGCTCATATTTATGATTTGAAAACACCATTTCAATAGGTCTTTTATTCCATAGAAATTTGGTATCAGATTTTATCGCAGCATAAGTGTTTAACATTTCTTTCTCGGTTGGAAGAGAAACGCTTAAACCAATTAATTTTTTATTCCATTTATCTTCAATTAACTCTCCATAAAGTTTTTTGCTAAAACGCGTCGCAAATTTTTTAAGGACTTGAGTTTTATCATTAGTTCCTAATTCGGGACGACTCGTAAACTCTTCCACTTCAAAAAATAGTCTACTAATGTGGTTAACAGATTTCCTTGATTTATGAGGATTTAAATATCCCGTCTCTGGTTTTAAAGCAAGTAATAAACTTTCACAGTCTTTAAACTTACCCGGAATTAATAACATAGCTTTTGGATAAATATTAACCATCGCATCTTTTTCGTCAAAATTATACAACTCAAATTCAATACTAAAAACTTCTGAACCTGAAAAATCTCTTAGAATAGCGTTATACATGCGCAAATATTTAATTACTTCTTGCGTTAGTTCATTAACCTTTTCTTTAGTTAACTTGCCCGGCCCAATTACATCACCAACTATTAAATCTGTTGGACTAGAGTAACCAAAAATTAAAGAAAATTGATAATTTATTGATTCTCTTGTAGTTATCATAATTTCGTTGTTTTTTCGAATTTATTTTTATATAGAATAATAATGATCTATTTTAACTTTTAGCAATAGAAATTATTTTTTAAGGATTTTGTTTTCTTGAGATAAAAGATTTAAATAGTAACTCTATTAAAAGTAGGAGGAACAAAAAATAAAAAAATAAAAAGTATCAACATTATATTAATTATAATAAAAATATTGTAAAATCTTTAAATTCAAATAAATTAAAAAATTACCCCGGAATGTGATGTATTATCGAATTTGGAAGCGACTTAGGAATAGGACCTGAAGAAATTGAAAAAATTAGCCCTCAAATTACTTTTATTACTTCAAACGCAGACATAGAAGCCATTGCTCTCGTAAGCGTAGAAGGGTACCAGATCGCATTTTCAGCGCTTCCGCAGTATAAAGTAGACGGGGACCAATTTTGTGGGCTGGCGAGCGCTTTGCTGATGACCGGAAGCTC
>JAUWNA010000082.1 GCA_030612905.1 Promethearchaeota archaeon | reverse complement strand
TGAATATCGGAAAGGTAATATCGCCATTGGAGCAGATTTTAGCCAATTTTACCCTTCTGACGAAGAACTAATAGCTTCCCAATTAGGCAAAATGATAGAAGAAATCGTTAATTCACATTCCAGAGAAGAATTTGAAAAAGTTAAAGAACTAGAAGGAATCAAATCTCAAAAAATTGAGTTTAACGAAATTTACTTTAGACACGTTGATGTTATGGGTTCTGGTCGGTTCTTTTACGCTGAAAAAAGACCGGAAAAAAAGGAAGTAATAATTTAACGAATTAAATATGTAGAAAAATATTATTAGTTTGGAACCAATTTACCCAACAAGTTCAAATGTCTTTTATCAATCCGGACGATATAGCAGTAGATCAATATTTAGACGCTTATGAGACCGTAAAGGCAGATTTTCTCGACTACTTTAAAGGAAAAGGCAAAAATTCAGATGGGAATATTATAAATCGTGATCTTTCAGCAAAGTTTAATCCTAACGAATGTCCCTTCTGTGGGGGTTTATTTCATGATTTATTCTTACATGTTCAAAATTGCGAATACGCTCCAAATGATGCAGAAGCACAATTAAAAAATTATCTAGACCAGTGTAAATAAGTTTTGGACTTCAAACAAAGGATTAGATACTGAGAGAAAAAAAGAAAAAATTTATTAAGTTTTACAATAGGTGCTACAAAATTTAATTTAAATTGATTAAATTAAATTAATAGCGATTTTCATATCTCCTTGAGTGACCTTTTTGCGTCTTGAGTGTTTAGCGATGCTTAATGCGCAACCAGTTAATTCTTTGGCGTATTCTTCTAAATAATCCATTAATTTATCAACTGCCGCACGACTTACTATCTCAGCACCCGCTTTTTTCATCAAAGCGCGTAAAGGACTCCAGGCAAAAGCTGCCATCTTTTCATTCCTCCACTAATTTTTAATTCGAGTTTTTTTCCCGCACTATTTACAAGTTTGGGTTAAATTCTTTAATTTTTTAAAAAATTTAAAGTATTTAGTTTTAAATTGGTATTACTCCTATATAAATGTGTTGGTTGATCGCGTAAATACGAGTGATAAAATCGACCCATTTCAATCGACAAAAAAGATTTAGGTTGACAAAAAAACTTTTTTTTAGTAGTGAATTCCGATCGATCGAAACGATCAATTATTGAGTTCGGTTGGGGCGGTTTAATTAGTACGAATGATTATTCTATGGTAATTGGGTGAAATCCTTTGGCCATATTTCAGAAAAAGTCCTCCATGTTAAAAGATTGAACGGTTTTCAATATCAACATTCAGAGGTTTGATGTTTATCAATCTCTTTAATCTATTTTTTCTATATAAGTTTTATATTTTCAGATTTTTATCTTCTCTTGATATACCTTGTTTCTCTAATGAAATATTTCTATTTTCATCCATTTTTTTTCATATATTTATACTTTAATTATAAACTCTGATGGATCTACTCCTAAATCTCTCGTAAGGCTTTTTTACTTCTTCCAATATAATATAATTAAAGTAATCTGAATTAAGTACGATTCTAAACGGATAAGATCCTTCTACACATACTTTCTTTGGAGGAGACACCACGGGGGAGGGAGAGAAATGGGAATTAATTGAATTGATAAAACTAAAACTTCTTCTTAAAAAAGAAGTTATAAAACTGTTATTAGTCTTTAAAAATTGTTAAAAATAAAATAAAAAAAAGAATTTTGAAAATATTAAGCTTTCAAGAAATCGCTCTAAACTAAGTTAATTGCGATTTTCATGTCGCCTTGAGTTACTTTCTTTCGACCAGAGTGTTTAGCGATATTTAAAGCACAACCAGTTAATTCTTTGGCGTATTCTTCTAAATAATCCATTAATTTATCAACTGCGGCTCTGCTTACGATTTCAGCTCCGGATTTTTTCATTAAAGCCCGTAAAGGACTCCATGCAAATGCTGCCATAATTTTTGTTCCTCCACTAATTTTTAAAATGTTTTTTTATAATTACGATTGTAATTATATTTAATTTAGGATTACTTATATTTAAATGTGTTGGTTGATCATAGTTTATTCGAGTGATTTTATCTTCCAATTTTGGTCGACAAAAAGAATTGTTGTTGATGGGGGAAAAAAAAATTAATAGTAAAGTCGGATCATAAGATATGATCAAAAACTGTGACCAGATTAAGTTATCCTGTTAGAACTATTATGAAGAAGTATATAAAAAGTCAGATGTTTAGGGCCCAAGTGGAGAATACAATATAGGAAGTAAAGGATTTCTATATAAATCGTATTAGTTTAGAAAGATCATTTGGTTTCGGGATACTATATGAAGGGAAAAAACTGAAAAATCATAATCTTCCCTCTCTGTTAAGCATAATTCATTTCAATAAGGATGGAAAGAACTGATTATAAATTCTTTTACCATTTTCTATAGGCGATGGATAGAACCCTCAAAATTTATAAAGGGCACATTTATACAAATAGTAACTGCTTCTATAGCGTCAATTTTAACTGTTGTATTCTGCAGAGAATTTTCTTCCATTTATTTTCAAAAATCAACATCTTTTTTTAAATAGAAATGGGATATATTTTAATTTCGGTATATAATTCTATATAGTATATTTTTAAAATAGAGTTGTTTGAGAAATGGGATTTGAATATAAAAAAATCTCTCTGAAAACAAGGACTTTTTACGGTCTAGGTTCGTTCGGGATTAATTTAACAACGGGGTTATTTGCGGCGTGGACATTAATATTTTACATTAAAATGATCGGTTTAGACCCTTTGTTATGGGTATTTTCTTGGCTTGTCTATTTGATATGGAACGCCGTTAACGACCCTCTTTTTGGACTGTTGTCCGATAGAACTCACACTAAGTATGGAAGGAGAATGCCGTATTTAATGGTTGGTGGTCCGTTGTTATCGTTAAGCTTCATTTTACTATATGCTACTCCCGCGGTTAGCGAGCAATGGGTTTATTTCGTCTGGTTATTAACGACATTAATTATTTATGATAGTTTTTTCACGATAATTGGTTTGAACTTTAATTCGCTTATGGCAGAGTTAACTATCGACTCAAACGAGCGCGCTAAGCTAAATTTATTTGCGGGCGTAGGTTCGGGTTTTGGGATTTCTATTACTTACCTCCTTCCTATATTATTTATTGATTTAGATGCCGTTCCTTTTTCTAAAAATTTACCCGCCTTCTATAACATCGTATTGATTCTTGCTATATTTGGAGCGATTCTTTTAGCATTTACAGCTTTTGGTATTAAGGAGCGTCCTGAATTTTGGCCAGAAAAATCAGAGAAACTGAGTATTTGGTATTGTACTAAAACAACGCTTAAGAATAAGGCATTTTTAACTTTTGTGATATTTAATTTCATGATGACTTACGTAGTATTTGCGATTCAATCGAATTTGCCGTTCTATATGGCTGACATACTGGGTGTGTCAAGCGACAACATACTTGGTTCGACTCCTTTACTAATGTTTATAATATTTTCTATTTTTGGATACCCCGTAGGTTTATATCTAAACAAAAAGAAAGGAAATAAAAGAGCGTTATTTTATCTTTCGATAATAGTAGTTTTTGGTTTTGTATTAGTAACCTTTTCTAATGACGCACTTCTCGCTAATATTTCTTTTATGATAATTGGATTTGGTTATTCAGGTCAAACCTTGTTGGTTTTCACATTATTAGCAGATATCATTGATAAAGACGAGTTAGACACGGGACAGAGAAGAGAGGGCGCGTTTTTTGGGATTAATGCGCTTGTCACAAAACCAGCTCAATCAGTTTCCGCGATGATTTCAGGATTTATGTTCGCTTTTACCAATTTTAATCAAAATTTAGGACCAGGTGAAACTCAGCCAACAAGCGCAATAATTGGAATAAAGTTATTGATTGGGCTAATTCCAGCAATTTTTATTGTAGTTGGATTAATTTCTTTATGGTATTATCCGTTTGATGGTGCTAGTAAGGAATATAAAGAGATGAAAAGACAAGTAAGTATTCTACATATAGAGAAAATTGATCGTCTAAAAGAAAAGTTATCTAGTTCAAAGAATAATAAATAATTAAATTATTAATGTTTAATTTTCAGATTTATGAACTTAATAAAACGCCCCTATAACAAACTTTCTTACATTCCATTCTATAAAATTCAAATTAACGATGATTTTTGGTCAAAAAGGCAACAGATTAATAGAGATATGTCAATTCATTTACAGCACGAAAAATTAGAGCAAGACCACCACATTGACAATTTTAGAGTTGCTGGAGGCGTTAAAAAAGGAGTTCAAATAGGAGAGTTTTACTACGATTCGGATTTATATAAATGGTTGGAGGCAACGAGTTATATTTTACACACACACAGCGATCCCGACTTAGAATTAAAGACGAATGAAATCGTTGATCTAATAAACAAAAGTCAAATTGAAGATGGTTACGTGAACACTTTCTATTCGACGAGATTTCTTCAAGAGAGATTCACAAATCTTTATATTATGCACGAACTTTATTGTGCGGGTCATTTAATTCAAGCTGCGGTAGCCCATAATATTGCAACAGGAAAAGAAACGCTATTAAATGTAGCTATTAAATTTGCTGATTTGTTAGTAAAAAACTTTTTAGGAGGAAAAAGGAAAGGGGTTCCAGGGCACGAAGAAATCGAATTAGCTCTAATTGAATTGTATAGATTAACAAATAAAGCTAGTTACTTGGAACTCGCTGAAGAATTCATTAATAAAAGGGGTAATATCTCCAATTTTAAAACATACGTTCTTAACCAATATCTAAACATGGGATATATTACAAAATTAGCTAAGAAAAAAAATCTAGAGTATGAAAAAGAAGTTAAAGGAAAGGATATTTCGAGTATACAAAAGAGTGAAGTTGCCGAATTTGTATCAGAACTTCCTATAACGCATTTTATAAGATTAATTCGCGAAAATTTTAACGGTAATTTCATTCAATCCAATAAACCAGTGAGGGCCATATTTGAACCTGTTGGACATGCCGTAAGAGCAATGTATCTTTATTGTGGTATGGCAGATCTCTATTCTGAGAGGGGTGAAGATGCGCTACTAAAATCTCTTAGAAGAATTTGGTTAAAAATGTATAAGGCAAGAATGTATGTTACGGGAGGAATTGGTTCAGAAAGAAGTACCGAAGGTTTTGGAAAAGATTTTGCCTTAGGAAATAGAGATTCCTATTCGGAAACATGTGCTGCTATTGGAAACATGATGTGGAATTGGAGAATGCTTCAAATAACGGGAAATTGTAAGTATGCAGATTTAATCGAGAGACTGTTATACAACGCGATGTTAGTGGGGCAATCTATTGATGGTAAAAAATACACATACGATAACCCTTTAATTTCGCTTGGTAAAGATGAAAGGAAAGAATGGTTTCTTTGCGCGTGCTGCCCTCCTAATATTGCTCGTACAATTTCATCTTTAGGGAATTATATTTATAGTATATCAGAAAAAGGTATTTGGGTTCATCAATACATTGGCAATACAACGACTATTAATTTCCAGTCAAATTTAATTAAAATCAGCCAAAAAAGTCTTTTTCCTTGGAAAGAGAAGGTAGAGATTCACCTTAATTTAAGTAAAAGTCAAAAATTTTCGATATTCATTAGAATTCCAAATTGGAGCATCGACACCGAGCTAACAGTTAATGGTATAAAACATTCTGATGGGCTCTCTAAAGGGAAATATGTGGAAATATTGAGAAATTGGTTAGATAACGATATTATCCTGCTTACTTTTAAAATGAAGCCAAATTTAATTAAAAGCGACCCAAGAATCAAGGATAATAGAGGTCGAGCGGCAATTTCTTACGGTCCTTTAATTTATTGTCTAGAGCAGAAAGATAATAAAAAGTTCGATATTTTTAAGACTATTATCCCAAGAAATCAAGAATTTATTGTTAATTATAAACCAGAACTGTTAGGAGGAATTAATATCATTACTGGAAAAAATTCAAACAACGAGATATTCACAGCAATACCCTATTTTGCGTGGAGTAATAGGGGACCAGATAAAATGCAAATTTGGCACAAATCAATTTAAATGCGCAAGCTCAATCATTTGGTTTATACCTTTCAAAAAGAGTAGCTGTTATACCATCAAACGCATTCTCAACATTTTCCCCCGTTTTGGAGGATAGTTCTATAAATGTCGATAAATTATACTTTTTGGCCGCTAATATACCTTCTTCTCTTGGAACAGCTCTGAATTCCTCTAAATCAAGCTTCGAACCAATCAACATAATGGGAATGTCTCCTGCGTGTTCCCGAATGATCTGAGTCCAGTCTGGCAAGTGATCTAACGAAAGACGATTAGTTATATCGTATAAAAAGAATGCAGCATTTGCACCCTTACAGTATTGATGGAGTAGAAATCTAAACCGTTCCTCGCCACCAAAATCCCATATTTGCAGTTTGACTTTTTTTCCTTTGTGGTTGGTAGTCTTAGAATAGAAATCGACCCCTATCGTAAGTTTGAGATCGGAGAGGAAAAAGCCTGAGATATATCTTATCGTTAAGGAAGTCTTCCCTACAGCTGCATCACCTAACATCATTATTTTCCAAGTATAGTCGTAGTCCGTCAATTTCCTTAACCCGTATAAGCGACTTGTAATTATTTTTAATTTTTTATTTAATAGACCATTAAATTTAATAAATAATGTTTTCGATTGAACTAATTATATTTATCTTTACAAGATTTTTTAAATGTATGTTTTTTATTTATTTTTCAATACTTTTAAACCTTTTATCGCAATTATACTTAAAACTCAAAATATTAGAATTAGTATGTTAAACATAGAATGAGCGATAGAGCTCGGGAGTAAAGAATTCTTAAAAAATATGAAAGTTAGAGCTAACAACATACCAAGCGTGAAGAAATAGCCGAAAAAAGTAATAATTGTTGATCCTGGGACGAGGAAAGGAGGAACATGATAAATTGTGAAAATAAATGTGGACAATATAACTGAATATATCAGCTTCATTTTCTTCTGGCTTTTTTTTATAATAAAGCCTCTGAAAAAGCCTTCTTCACACGGACCAACAATAATTATTTGAATGGTTATAATAATTATCAATTGGGTAATTGTGGGATTAAAAGGTTCTGTTGTGATCGCATTTTCTACCCCTTGCTCAACAAATTGCGTTCCAAACAAAGTTTGCACTATAAAAGTAAAAAAATATAACACAAAGCTACTAAAGAAAAAAAAAAAGGTTCCAATTAGTAATCCAAGGAAAATTTTTAGAGTAAAATTTTTTAAGCTATTTATTTTTTGTAGAAAGCCCATTTCTTTAAATTCTTCGATAATCGGTCTTTTTTCTATTTTTGAAGCAATTAAAGCAGGTATAAGGATTAAGAAAACCTCGAAAAACGTAATAACGATTAGTAACGATGGATCTTTTCCTAAATTAATAGCCATTTTTATTAAGGAGTTCTAATGATTCGAATTGGAAAAAAATTATAAAATTTAATCTCTCATCGTTATTAATATTAACTCTCTTCATTATAAATTTAGATGACTATTAGAGATAATTTTACAAAGACAAATATTACCAACTCCATTCAACATATCAAAAATACAACTCGTTCTAACGAATCAGGTTTAACTAAAGAACAATTGTTATTGATTGACTTAAAAATAATCTCTCAAGAATACTTAGAAATTGAACATTTAAAAAATAAATTTACTAAAAGTTTACTCGATAATCG
>JAUWNA010000272.1 GCA_030612905.1 Promethearchaeota archaeon | reverse complement strand
AAAACAAAGAGAACGAGATTTTAAAAGAATGGAGCTAAAACCAGACTTTATGAAAACGGGAGAAGCAATAAGTAACACTGTGGCGGAAAAAGCGTTTAGGATGGATAAACGACGCGAAACGGATCAGAGAATGTCAAATTTACAACCAAAAATTATTGAAAAGAGCGAAGCTATTAAGGCGTCTATTGACGAAAAAGCTTTTATGATTGAAAAAAAGAAAGAGAGCGATAATCTTCGATTAGAAATAAAACCTGACATAGAAAAAACAGGAGAAACAATCTCTAATTCAATAAGTGAAAAAGCATTTTTACGGGAAAAACAAAGAGAACGAGATTTTAAAAGAATGGAGCTAAAACCAGACTTTATGAAAACGGGAGAAGCAATAAGTAACACTGTGGCGGAAAAAGCGTTTAGGATGGATAAACGACGCGAAATTTATGATAAACAAAAAGAATTAAAACCTGATTTTTGGACAGCTTCGGAAAAAATAAGTAAATCGATACAAGAAAAAGCCTTTTTGCGTGAAAAACAGCGCGAAGACGATCTCAGAAGGATGGAACTTAAACCTGATTTGGAAAAAGTAAGTCAAGCTATTAAATCTTCAATCGATGAGAAAGCGTTTAGAATTGAAAAACAAAAAGAAATAGATCAAAAAAGAATGAATGTTAAACCTAACTTTGAGAAATCTAGCGAAGCAATCGAAAAAATCATCGAAGAAAAAGCATTTGTTAGAGAAAAACAAAGAGAACGAGATTTAGAAAGAATAGAGATTAAACCCGATATAAAAGGCATTAGCTCTAAAATTGAAAGCAAAATTGAAAAAATCGAACAAAAGAAAAAGGACGACGATCTTACTTAAAGGTTATAATCTTTTAATGAACTATTGGAAGTCATAAATGAATATCAAATTTAAATAACGAATTTAAATTCATATTTTCTAACCTTTTTTTATACAATAAAATTGATGGATCTATATTTCCATTAAAATGATTTATACTATATTCAAATTTATTATAGAAATCCTCCATAATCTGATGTAATATTACTCTTTCTACTTGCAAATTTGTTTTCTTTGTAATCGCAATAACGGATAATCGACCTTTCCTTTCGTACAATATTCGGGTTTCTTTAAAATTAATTTCTTGAATTTCGTCATCTATTGAATCGGGTTTGAGTTCAGCTATAAATTGGTCTAAAGCGTTTAAAAAACCACTAATTAAATCCCCATGAGATAAAAATTTTGTCTTATTGGAATATTTATTGCTTAATAGTAAAGAACCAGTTAAGTTGTCTAAAAAATATAAAGCATAAAACCGATTTTCATTTGAATTTATTTTTTCTAATTTAAATCCATATGTTTTTTCTACACTTCTATTATCCCAGTTGTACGACATTTTATTAAAACCAATGATCTCAAGAATTTTCTTATTAAAAAATAAAGGCTATCTTGATTTAAAACTTAAATATTATCTCAGTGTTATGATAATTTTCGAGCTTTTAAACGATTAACTTCTTGTTTTAAAAAATATCACAATGAAAATAATTGGAAAAAAAAAATAAAAATTAAAAACAAACATAATTTATTATTAGACATACTCTTCTTATCACATTTTATTTTTGATCAAAATGGTTGTAAATAACAACGAGGGAAAGCATAAAAACAAGATTTCTGTTGGCTTAATTATATCAAAAGATGATTTTAATTCTACTATTTTTCCCGAAGAAGTTAAAAGTGAGATTATTGACACCCCCTATTATCTTTTAATTTTTATTTCTCGCGAAGATTCTATTAAAATTAGCTGTTTTCCAACCGAAACGAAAAATATTAAGAAAATTTTAATAAAATTAATTGAATTTTCTCCAGATCTAGTTAAAGGGATATCTACAGTGTTAGGTGAGCTTAATTTAAGTCGAGACATCTTACATACCACCGGAATATGCTATGAGCTTGAAAAGTGTTTCTATGAAACCTATCTGCTTGGAGACTCACTAAATACAGGAGACATTACTAATGAAGCAATAAAGGAAAGTTTTCTGGCAATTGATAAAGTTGTTGATGTTGAAATTGAAGATATTTCAATTCATAATGAATAAAATTATTGAAACATGAACAACAAAAATTTACCCCCACCTCCAACACTCCCACCAAATTTTACGGTTTCAGAAAAATTTTGTTTGTTACATAAAGGTGAATTGTCAGAGGAAAATTATACTTGCCCTAAATGTAAAACTAAATACTGTTTAAAATGCGCAAAAAAAGCCAAAATTGAAGGAAAATCGTGCGTAAAGTGTAAACAATTAATATTATTGTAATTTTTTTCCTTTAAAAACTTGTTTTCGTTATCCCGTTTTAATTGAACTTAAACTACGCCAAGTTTTCCAAAATATTAACCATAAAATTATGAAAATAAAAATTGTAGTGGCAAATGTATAGCCACCAATAAAGAGATCAACAAAAATCAAAAATGGAATACCCGCGCTTGCGAATCCGATTAAATAACCGTAACCCCAATATCTATTAATTATGGCTATAATCACCCCTGGGATTATTGTCGTTAATATGATTGATAAAAACGCAAGAACTTCTATCGCCCGAGGAGCATCCAAAATAAAGATCATATTAAACCACGACGCAATAAAACCTATAACGGTAAATAACAACGTCCAAATCTCTAACTTTAGGTCAGGCTCCGCCTTTTCTCTCGCCTTATTTATTTCGTTGCTCTTTGCTTCCATCAAAATTCTCTTTGTTTTTTATTTTATACTTTAAATTAACCAAACTATTAATAATTATTAGACAAAAGTTTCAAAATATCAACAATTCTTTTAAATATCACTAAAGTTATTAAATACTTAGGATAAAAATATATATGTTTAAAGCATATAATAATCATAGAAGATAAGAATTAATAAAAAAAAGTAATATAAATTAAAGTTAAATAAAATAGGGAATTTGTATTTAACCATGACTCCTGCCCCACCCTGGATTTTTGTCTTTTGGTAGTGTGTTTTACACACTTATTTCGCCCTCCTCCCCCTATTTTATTTCTGACCTTATCATTAGGTCGCGGTGGCAGGAGTCTCCCTTTTCTATCGATTTTATCCGATTTGAATTTGCTCTGTGAGGTTTTTAAAACAAACATTTTTCTTAAAAAATCTTAATTTTAGACGAAGATAAGGCTTAAATTAAAAGAATTGCTGGATTTTATTAATTTATTAACTCTTTTTTAATAATTAATAATATCGATAATACTATTAATAATACGAAAGGTACGAAAACAAATAAATACAATAATGTTTTTTCTAATCAAATAAATTATTATTTAAACAAAATTTTGTTAAAAAAATAAGTTGAATTGATACTTATGACAGAAGAAATTATAAGACGAACGACAAGCATATGTCCAGAATGCTTAAAAACTATCGCAGCGGAAATCTATGTCGATCCTGAAACTAACTGGGTCATGATGAGAAAAAATTGCGAAGAACACGGCGACTTTAAAGATAAAATCTCAATTGATCCAGAAGAATACAAATGGGGAGAGACTTTTACGGACGATATCGGGTCCACTATAAATAATTCTACTAAGCCTGAATATACAAGCTCAGGAATAAAAAAGATTGATAAAGGATGCCCTTACGATTGCGGACTTTGCGAAAATCATCAGAGCGCTCCTAATATTTGCCTTATTGACATTACTAATCGTTGTAATTTAACGTGTCCAATTTGTTTTGCAAACGCAAGCGCGAAAGGGTATGTTGTAGAACCCACATTTGATCAACTTGTTCAAATTATGGAACACTTTAGATCGATGAAACCCATCCCGGCTGTTATGTTACAAATATCTGGTGGAGAACCCACTATTAGAGACGACCTACCAGATATAATTCGTAAAGGGAAAGAACATGGTTTTGTTGAAGTTATGGTCACAACTAACGGCGTCAGATTTGCAAAATCTATCGATTTCTTACAACAATGTAAAGATGCCGGGATGGACGCCATATATTTACAGTTTGATGCAACTGACGATCCAGAAGCTTGGAAAA
>JAUWNA010000096.1 GCA_030612905.1 Promethearchaeota archaeon | reverse complement strand
ATCGAGAGAAACATAATTGAAACAGATTCTACTTTGTACTTCAAACCTCAATTCACAACTGATGCGCAAGTTACGCTGAAATACACTTATTACATGATTTATATTTTAAAAGCGCTTAACCTTTTTAATTTAAATACCCATAAAATCACGCAATTCGTATTAGATAATATGGATTACGGAAACATACTAAAAATCTACTACTGCTACAAGATATCAGAGATTTTAGACCTAAACATAGACTTCGACTTAATATCTACGCAAAATTTAGTACAAGCAGTATTTTCCGACGATTTACACGAATTTTTTATCAGTTCTGATTTTCAAGAAATCGACCAAGAAGCCTTTCTATGGGTGTGCGACTTGGCTATGAACAGTGAGTTCGAAATTAATTACGACTACGAGGATTCCATTCTATTAGGGGATATAAATACCATAACTGCTTCGTTTTTCAACATGATCTATCCCGAATATGGCTCCGATACAACGGTGAGATTTGAAAGTCCTACTTTAGGCATTATGGAGCTCGATAGACAGTTCAATACAACTTTTCAAATTAATCTAATGGTACCCGAAGAACCTGAGAATTTTCCTTACGTAAACGGCTCTCTTAAAGTCTATAAAAATACTAAGATGATTGGTGAAGCTCCTGTGTTCTTTTACACGAATATTAATCATGTTATAAACGATTCGTATAAAAAAGATGGTAACAAAATCAGGTTTGACGTCAACATTTCTAGAGCGCTACATTCTGGATATCAACCCGTCGATAGCTCCCGAGTACTCGCAGATGTATTTCGAAATAATGTTTACATTGAAACCATAAATTTTAGCAAAATTGATTTCGCAGACTACTCTAAATTTACTTCATACCACGAAATTAACGGTTCAGGGACTTACACTTACAACGCTTCATTATTTGACGAGTTTTATCCCGAGGGTTGCTGTTTATTTACAATTCAACAGATCGTTTCACCTCCATTACCCCCTCCACCCGAAATGAGCGGTCCCATCTTAGCCATCATAGGATTAGCTGGAAGCGTTACAGTCGTTAGTGCAACCATGAATGTAGGAAACAGAATAAAAAAAAGGCGGAGCAAAAGAGATATAGAACCAGAACAAAAAAGAAGTGCTCGTGAAATTATTGAAGACGTAGAGAAAGGTTCGTTCGAAAATTGGGACTAATTTTTTTTTTTCACTTATTGTAAGTGATATCTAAAAATATTTTTCTTTTAAATAGAATCGTCAAGATTAAAGTGTATGATCAAAGATGATATCAATTCAAACCAATGCAGATTTTGCAAATCGTCATTCACAGACGAAATTCTCAAAAAAATAAAAGATGATAAGAACGATGTTTACTGCGAAAATTGTGGAGATTTAATAAAAAGAGTTCAAAACAAATATAATTTTAATCCTACCGAAATTATTGAAAACGCCTCTAATAATAATACCAATGATACAACTAATAAGCCTCAAAAAGATTTAGAAAGCAACCCAGACGCTTTACATTACCCAATTGGCCGCATTTTTTACGACACGGATTTTCCACTAATTTTTAAAAGCAATTTCATTATTGTATTTTCTCGCCTTACTTATTTTCATGCGTTACATTTAGAGAGCAAAGGCCAAATCGAACTCGGGGGTTTGGACGTACCGGAGAATGCCATTAACAACCTCTTTATGTCTATAAGACATATTCAGGATAAGCGAATTAAGTCTGAATTCCTAAATAATCTCCATGAAATTTCTAAGGAGGAATTTGAACGCAATCTAAAACAATTACAGGCTAAAATTCAATCGAATCGCGAGTATCGGGAAGATTTTATCGTTTACTCCCGGTGGTTAATAAGTAGGGTACTTACGATTATCTCAGAAAAAAAAGAAATCAACAAACTTTCAAACTTTGAGCGAACTATAATTAAAGACCTAAAAAGATTTGAATTAACAGCTAATTATGAGCGAAAAATTGCTAAAAATAAAAAGATAACTCAACTAAATAAGCCAAGAGATTTAGTTAGTCACTATTTTAAAGAATATGGAAAATGTTGCTTCAACCGAAAACTTACAAAAAATAGACATAATTATATCCTTAAAAATAACCATACGCTCTTTTGTCCAGATTGTAAGAAAGTTCTTAAAAATAATGAATTTTCTGAAAGTGTTATTACCATGAGAAATAATGATCTAAAAAAATTAGAAATTTCTAAGAGTTTTGGTGACATCACAATTTATCGAGTCTATTTTACGAGAACTTTAGCAAATGGAAAAAATGAATGGTTAACCTTCCCAGGTATCGGATATGTAGGACAGACTATAAATACAATAAAAGAAAGAATTTATAATGGTCATATAAAAAATGCTTTCGATGTAAAAAAAAAGCATACTTATTTTGAAAATACAATTAAAAGAAATCTTATTATTAAGGACATTGCTCGTAGATATATAAGATTTAAAATTCTACAGATAATTCGGTTTCAGGGAGATATTAATGCAATTCATAATATTGCTAACCCCATTATGAAAAGCGAAAAATTGGAGGAAGCAATTAATTCAACGCAAAAATTAGCTGATAATGCAGAGAAGTTTTGGATAGGCTATTACAAAACACAATATAAAGAGTTTGGACGAAATATTGAAGTAGGAGGGAAAGAAAATAGAATAACTTTGATTCATCCTGTAAAACTTGACGAAGAAATAAGAAATATCGCGCACATACGTAGAAATAGAGGCCCATTTGAAAAATTAAGAAAAGAATTGAATACGACACGTGGAGTTTTAATCAATAATTTATTGTATTATTACGGAAAATCTCTTAAAGATATTACACATAATATGCTATTAAAGGATACACAAGAGTTATTTGAATTAGGATATGTTGTAAAAGATATTGCTAAAAAACTCAGATTAGAAGGTGAAGTTGAAAACGCTAGTAAAACTGTAAGTGATTGGATACGAAACGAGATTTATAACGAAAGGTTTCCTGAAAAACCAAACTATAGAAGAATCCGGGATAAAATATTAAGTGAAATAATTGAAAAGAAAGTAAAAGAAGGCTGTGTAACCTTAAAATCACTAATGGATGCTTTACCAGGATTCGAAGTACCTGGTGAGACAATACGAGAAAAATCTTGGGAATTGAAACGGTTTGTCATTAACAATTTAGGAGGAATAAAAAAATTGAATAAAAAGTATTCTAAACCTAAAAAAGACTATTTAACTGACGCTATTAGCATCATAAAAGATTATTATAAAACAAAAAAAAGATTATCCGCAGTAAAACTGGCATTTGAACTTGGGTTTTGTAAAGATTTTGGTTATACAGAAAAAAGTTTAAGAAAAAATGCAGCATCCCGTTACATCCCTAAACATACTGGTAAAACTATGAAGGAATTAATAAAAATAGCTTTGACTTCTTGACTTTAATTTAATGTAAAAAATTAAAAATAAAAAAAATAAAAAAGGTTAATTATATCCTTTCTACTCTCCAGACTCTTCTTCAGCAGCTAATTCCTCTTCCAATTCTTCCAATGGAACGGGTGCCGGTGTTTAGCTTGAATTCAGCGATATGCACGAATCCTGTAAGCATACTGTACCCTATCCATATAGCAATAATTGCTATTAATAATACCATAATCCAGAGTGGTAGAACAGTGAATAATCTCCAATCGAGCCAATCGTAAGGAATTAATCGGAAGGCAACGTCCCAATTTGGGTTTGCACCAAGAGTGCCAAACCATAAATCAATGACGCTTCCCATGGTATAGACTACCGCGATAAGGATACCAAGGAGCATTACGATTAGGCCAATTATCTTATCTTTTGCCATTATCAATACCTTTGTTTATGTTAAGTTTTTAATATATTTTTTCAAGCGTGTTTACATTGCTCAATAATATTTTTAAAATAATATTAAATTAAAACCATTCGGTAAGAATCACTTGGTTTTAATTGTGATGTTTCATAATTTGATAATATAAAGCGAAGAGAGTTTGAAAAATCGCGGTTTTGAAGTGGTAAAATTATGTCAAATAACAACCAATATGTTCTAATTATTGGTTCGAGTAATATGGATTTAAACATATACTCGCAACGGTTACCGGAGCCAGGTGAAACTGTAACTGGGGGTATATTTAAGCAATCCCTGGGAGGAAAAGGCGCAAATCAAGCGATTGCTTCTGTGAGATCGGGGTCTAATACTATTTTTATTGGTAAGGTCGGCATAGACTCGTATGGAGCCCAAATGATTTCTCAATTAAACAACGAAGGCGTAGATATAGAACATATTATAAGGGACCCTTACGAATCGAGCGGAATCGCTTTTATAATGATAGGCGAGGATGGAGAGAACATGATTAGTGTAGCGCCCGGAGCTAATTTCAATTTAACGCCAGAAGACATTCGAATAAATTCCGAAGTTATTAAAAACGCTAAGGTTTTGATCGTTCAGATGGAGATTCCTATTGATTCAATTGAGGAAATTTTTAGAATAGCAGTTCAAGGGAAGGTTGTAAAAATTCTTAATCCTGCGCCGCTAAAACCAATTAGTTTATCCATTTTGAGAAATATTGATATAATAATCCCCAACGAAGGAGAACTACTACGTTTACATTCGCTTTTAAATCTTAAAGAGTTAGTTGGCGAATCTAAAAGTAAAATTATTCAAGCTTCAAAAGATATTTCAAAATTAGGTGTTAAAACAATCGTAACTACATTAGGTCGTAAAGGTTGTATGATATATAACGCTGCAGAAGATAAAATTACTGTGATACCTTCTTTTAAAGTTAAACCCGTTGATACAGTAGGTGCTGGAGATTGCTTTAACGGGGTTTTAGCAAGCAAGTTAAATCAAGGGGAAGATTTGATCACCTCGGTAAAATACGCAACAGTGGCCGCCTCAATAGCAGTAACGAGGAAAGGGGCACAAGAATCAATGCCATTTATTGATGAAATTGAAGCACGCTTTAAAAAATATAAAGATATTTATGTAATATAGAAGATGTAGATGTTAAAAAGATGTTAGAAGAGATAATTCTACCTGAGAAAGGCACAAATCTTAGAAAAAATGGGCAAGAAGAACTATCAATTCTTATAGATTCAAATGCTCTAAAAAAAATATTTCTTATAAATGGAACTAATTTTTTCACTCAAAATTTAAGCGCATCTAATCTAGTTGTCAAACCAAACGATTATTACATGGTAATTAATAAAAAAGATGAGGAAATTAATGTAAAATATAGTCTCGATATTTCTAGGCATAGAGTAATTTATGAACCTTATATGTACGAATCGTCTAAAAAAGAAATTTTTGAACCTATTCCGTTTAGCAAGAAATATAACGTTCCAGATGGATACATCGACACTTTAGCTAAGTGGTACAGTATTAAATTCACATACCCTGATTATAATTTAATATTTATTAAATCGAAGATAGGAATCTCCATCCAAACTCATAAATTTAGAAGTGAAATGTGGAAAGTATTGAAAGGCAAACCAATAATAATTAACGGGAATAAAGTACATTATTTTGTTGAAAATGGAACAGAATTTTTAAACGCAAAAATGACTTACCACTCCGTTATAAATCCAAATATCAATCCTGAACAATTTGTTTTAATAGAAGAAAAATGGAGTGGTAAATTCGACGAAGAAGATATAATAAGAGTATTCAACCCTAATAATTATCATTAATTCCAATTTACGGAAGTAAGAATTTACTTCTCATATGATCCGATAAAATATGAGATTTAGAGATGATATAGTTTTCCTTGGAGTTCGCATTCCAACCTTTTAAATTTTATGTTTTTAGTTCCTTTGTTTTAATAAAATTAAAATTTGATAGATAACTTCTATCATTACACGAAATAATAAAAGTGTAAAAAAAAACATTATAAATTTAATGGAACAAGTCGATTGGTGTAAAAATGGCTCCAAATGAAGAACAGAACGATGGAAAACAAAAAGAAACTAAAACAGAAGATGTTGCAAAAGAATCTGCAAAAGAATCTGCAAAAGAATCTAAAGAGGTAAAAGATACCAAAGAAATAGATCTTGCAAAAGAAAGAGATCGTCTTAAATTTCATTATAGAGGCCACACATTAGACCAATTAAAGAGAATGAATATGGACGCGTTTATTCAATTGCTACCAGCACGAGCACGGAGATCACTAAAAAGAGGCCTACCTCCTAGACAGAGAAAGCTCCTTGAAAGACTAAGACGAGCATACAGAGCCAAAAAAAGAGGAAAAGATCTTCTTACGCGAACACATGTGAGAGATATGTTGATTTTTCCTGAGATGGTAGGATTGAAAATAGGAGTCTATAACGGAAAACAATATGAGGTTGTTGATGTAAAACCTGAAATGATTGGACATTACTTAGGAGAGTTTTCACTCACTAGAAGGCGCGTTCAACACGGTTCTCCCGGAATTGGAGCCACACGTTCAAGTAAATATGTTCCTTTAAAGTAATCAATATTATAATAATATAACAAATAATTGAGATGATATAAAATGCCTAACTGGGGTTATTCCTTTAGCGAAGAAAAATATGATGTAGATAGATTGGCTAAAGCTTCAGGGAGAGATTTACGGATAAAACCAAAACCCTCAAGAGAAATTTGTGCCGTGATAAATGGTATGAAATTAGACCAAGCTAAAAGGTTTCTTGAAAAAGTTATTCAGTTAAAACAATCAGTGCCTTTCAGAAGACATAAAAAAAAACAAGCCCATAGAAAAGATTTAAAACAATTTAATTGGTATGCCGGTAGATATCCACAAAAAGCGGCCGCAAGAATCTATGAACTTCTAACTTCCGTCGAATCAAACGCAGAGTATAAAGGCTTAGACGTCGATCAATGCAGGATTATCCACGCTGCTACACATAGGGGGCGAATCATAAAGCGCTACATTGAACGCGCTCACGGTCGATCGACCGCAAAATTTAGGCATTTAAGTCATGTAGAAATTGTAATTTACGAATTTCCAAGTTAATGAAAATAAATTAAAAAAAAGAGTTAATATTAAAGATAATGAGCCCCTTAGCAAAACATTTCATTGAACAAGGTATTAAGTTGATGCAAATAAACGAGTTTTTGCGTGCAGAGTTTGTTAGAGCTGGATTTGCAGGTATTGAAATGCAACAGACACCACTCGGCGTAAGAATAAC
>JAUWNA010000452.1 GCA_030612905.1 Promethearchaeota archaeon | reverse complement strand
AAGTTTAACTCAACTTAAGAATATATTACATCAAAACGAAAAAGTTTTACTGATGGCAATTGGTTGGTTAACCAGGGAAAATAAAGTTCTGTGTAGATTTGATTCAGATGAATTATACATTAGATCAATAGAATAATAGTTAATAATAAAATAGTTCAAATATTGAAATCTTAAATTTTTTAATATTTTAGTCTTTTCTTAAATTAATTTATCGAATTTCACATTATGGAGCTGTTTTTCTGTATTATTAAAGATCATACGTTTAATGTCATTGTATTCAAAGAAATTGAACCTTATCCAATAAGATTAGGAACGATACAACCTAAAAATTTAAAAGTGGCAAGATTATAAGATAATTGTCTTATTTCTAATGAAAAAAGTAAATCCCATTTTTTTTGCTAGTTATATTCATTTTTTAATTGTGATTTAGAATGGAATCTAATTGGATCCTTTATGTGGCCACATATCCTCCCAGAGAGTGCGGTATTGCTACTTTTACAAAAGATTTAATGACAGCAATGGATAAGAAATTTTCTCCTTTTATAAAATCAAAAATACTCGTTATTAATAATAATAGCGATAATAATTATGAAGATATTGAAGATGTTTTATTTGATATTGCTGATAATAATATTTCAGCATATATAAAGGCTGCGAAAAGAGTAAATGAGATAGATGCTATAAAGCTG
Source organism: Promethearchaeota archaeon (assembly GCA_030612905.1). Taxonomy (GTDB): domain Archaea; phylum Asgardarchaeota; class Lokiarchaeia; order Sigyniarchaeales; family SOKP01; genus SOKP01. The sequence continues at coordinate 1,909 of JAUWNA010000452.1, read as the reverse complement.
ATAAATATACAACACGAATTTGGTATTTTTGGTGGAGAATATGGGAATTATTTAATAAAATTTCTAGAAATTGTAAAAAAACCAGTCGTTATATCATTCCATACAGTTATCCCAAATCCAGAGGATAAATTAAAGAAAATCGTTCGTGAGCTAGCAAAAAAATCTTCTTATTTAGTTGTTATGACTAACAAGGGGATCGATATTTTAAGAAAAGATTATGATATTAAAAAAGAGATATTCCTAATACCTCATGGAACGCCAACAGTGTCATTTGATGAGAGTATAAAAGAAAAAACAGTAATGGGTATCGATGATAAAATTGTTTTATCGTCTTTTGGCCTTATTAACTCCGGGAAAGGTTGTGAATATGTAATTGAGTCGTTAACTGAGGTTGTTAAAAAATATCCTAATATTTTATATTTAATAATTGGCGAAACACATCCAGTAGTAAGGAAAAAAGAAGGAGAAAAGTATAGAAATTTTCTCAAGGAAAAAGTAAAGGAGTTTGATCTCGAAAAAAACGTAAAATTCTACGATAGGTACTTGACGCTAGAAGAAATAGTAAAATTTCTACTAGCAACGGATATCTATATTTCTTCAAGTCTGAATCCTAATCAGATTGTTAGTGGCACTTTGGCGTACGCAATAGCCTGCGGTAGAGCGATTATCTCTACACCTTTCATTTATGCTAAAGATATTATTGCACCTGAAAGAGGTCTTTTAGTAAAATTCAGAGATCCTAATTCATATACTAATGCTTTAATAAAAATATTATCAAACCCCCTCTTAAAAGAAGAAATGGAAAGAAACAATTATTCATTCTCTAGGTGCATGATTTGGCCAAATGTAGCAATATCTTATTATAATGTTTTCAAGCGAGTTATTCCTGATTTAGAAAAATGTGAAATGTCATATCCAGAAATCAAGTTTGATCATATTATGAATCTTACGGATGATTTTGGGATAATACAATTTGCAAATTATGCAAAACCAGATAAATTATCTGGATATACTCTAGATGACAATGCTCGAGCCTTGATAGCTTGTACGTTATATTATAAGTTATTTAAAGATAATACTAAATTGAAATTGATGAAAATTTATCTGAATTTTATAAAGTATGTCCACAAAAATGAAAATAAGTTGTACAATTTTGTTAATTACAACAAGATTGTAAATCTCGAGCATTGGAGCGAGGACGCCCATGGAAGAGCAATGATGGCTCTTGGTTATTTAATTGCTACAAAAAATATCCCAAAGGAATTAAGAGTAGAGGCAGAACTGATTTTTGAAAATGCAAAAAAAGCTGTAGACAAGATTAGATCTCCGAGAGCAGTTTCTTTTATTTTGATAGGACTCTATTTCTATAATGTAATAAAAAATTCTGAAGTCATTAGAATTAAAAAATTAGCCGATTATCTAGCCCAGCTCTATAAGGATTGTAATAGTGAGAAATGGCACTGGTTCGAAAATTACCTTACTTATTCAAATAGTAAATTGCCTGAGGCTCTTTTTTTTTGCTACAAAACAACTAAAGATGACAAATATTTAATAATTGCCAAAGAATCTTTAGACTTTCTTATTTCTATTACGTTTAAAGACGGAATATTTGCTCCTATTGGTCAGAACGGATGGTATCATAAAAATGGTCATAAAGCTAGTCATGACCAACAGCCAGTTGATGCTGCTTCAATGGTACAAACATTGAGCGTTGCATATGATACCACTAAAGAGAATAGGTATATGAAACTTGCAATCGAAACATTTAATTGGTTCCTTGGAAAAAATTCTCTGAATCAAGAAGTTTATAACAATTTAACGGGTGGTTGCCACGATGGTATTGGAGAGTATTCTCTAAACATGAATCAAGGGGCTGAATCATCAATTTCTTATTTGCTTGCTAGACTTT
>JAUWNA010000371.1 GCA_030612905.1 Promethearchaeota archaeon | reverse complement strand
TAAAGTAGTAATTTTTTTATAAAGAAATTAATCTGTAAAAGCATTTAATATTTTCATTTCAGAAATATCAATTATGTAGATTTTTGATATTTATTCATTATCTTTTGAGATTTAAAACTACCGTGATATTATCCAGATATTTTTTTATTTTAAATAAGAAGCTATTCGAAAAAACTATGTGATTGAGGATAAAATACTACAATATAAAAACAGTTTAGCTTTAGCCCAGAAATTAGTTAAAAATCAGTACGCTGATCGTGGTTACTACGAAGAAATGATTAGTAAACTTGAGAGAATGTTAAGATTCTATGAAAATTTAAAAATGTGGAAAGAAATTTCAGTAAATTGAGAACATTATCTTTTTATTATATTTATACCGAATTTAACTAAATATCAAATAAATTCAAGCCAAAATCTTTTTTTAAAATTTCAAATATTTTTTGCATTGGCAAACCTATAACATTTGAGGGGGACCCTCGAATTTCCTTGATAAATAAACTTGCCCGATCTCTAATGGAATATGCGCCCGCTCTACCTTTCCATTCCTCGGTATTAATGTAATTCCGAATTTCAATATCAGAAATATCTAAAAAAGTAACGATAGTACAATCGTGATCAACCACGATTTTTGAGTCGTTTAACTCCGTTATCGCCACGCCTGTAATGAGGTTATGAGAGCGATTAATTAAAGATTTTAATATTTGAAATGCTTGAGCTTTATTTTTCGCTTTTCCGATGATTTTACCCTTAAATTCCACAATCGTATCAGCAGCAATTATTATTGCTTCTATATTTTTATTTTTTAACAAATCTTTAGCTTTTAGCGCCTTAGCTTTAGCTATTTCTTTAACTAATTCAACTGGATTTGAGAATATTCTTTTGTAATATCCTTCGTCTATATTTGTAATTATAGTTTCAAACGGAATGTTTAAACGTGTGAAAGTTTTTTTTCGATCGATAGACTTAGATGCGAGTATAATTTTTTTCATTTTTACTGACGTAGATAACCTTAATTAAAGAATAAAACCCCTATATTTAATATTAGAAATTAATTCATTAAATTTGAAATATTTATGGTAGAATTTTTCTATTGGTTTATCTTAATTTCAATTTCTTATTTTCTCGTATTATTTAGTTATATGCATTTTTCATATAAAAAGGAAGTTTTTAACAATTTTTTTGGGTTTGGAGCTTTGTTTTTGACTTTTATTATCGTTATAATTATAGAATTACTAATGTTCCAAGACGTAACGCTTTATTCTGATACATTACCAATCTTCTCTCTTGCGTTAGGACTCCCCTTGCTAATAATTAGCGCGATAGTTTTGATATCATCTGTTATTTTGTTTTTGTTTAAGCTTGTTTTTAAAAACAAAGATTTATCAAAATTTTGGAATTCGTTAGAGGAAAAAACAAGTAAGAGAAGTAAACTTAGGGGAGATACATACAGAAAAATCCCTCATGTATTAATTTTTGGTGGTTTGTTTGTTGTATGGTATTTAGGCGTTGATTTTGTAATGAACCTTTCAGGTTCGATTAGTGGGATGATTCCGGATGATAACAATATGTTTGGCTTATTCTTGCAAATACTAATTGAGCCAAATAGTATTAGTGAGGTTTTATTTTCTTTAGGTTGGTTTTATTATCTCATATTTTTCTTTTTCTATGGTTTCTGCTTTATCATATTAGCAAATGAACTAACTCGAAAAGTTAAATTCTTTGCTTTTCCCTTTAACTTTCTCAGCAATATTTTACTCTGTGAAGAAGAGAAAAAGGGTTATGGTACTTATCTCTATTTTGCAATCGGTCAGATGGTTGCTGCCTTACTTACTCCACCTATGGTTTTCCTAACGATTCTAGGAATAAGTTCTATCGCAGATTTAGCAACGAGCCAAATCGGTATAAGATTCGGTAAAAATAAAATTAGATGGAATAAAGAAAAATCTTGGGAAGGCTCAATAGCGGGAATTATTGCCTGTTTTATAATATGCTTCTTTTTTATTGGTATTCCTTGGGCAGTTATTTTTACATTTGCATTCTTACTTTTTGATATTTTCACTAATAAGCCAATCGATATATCTGATAATTTGTTAATCCCCATTGGAAGTAGTCTTATCTATTTGTTTATTAGGTTTTTTTGTAATTTCGATTATTATACAATTATTATGGCTTGGATTTGAAGATCTTGAGAAGAAGTTTCGGGAAGGTTTCTGATTAAATAATTTACACAATAAGTAAATTTATTTAAATTATTCGACTTTAATGATTAAAAATGTATTATTTACCAACCTCTTTGATTTTTATTGGTTATTCAATTCTAACTTTCATCTATGTATTTAAGAACAGAAGAGAGAAAATACAAAAGCATTTGTTTTTTAACGAAATATTAGTAGTTCTACTGCTGTTAATGGCAGGAATTCTATTTCCGTTTATGATTCAATTTAATTCCCCTCAATTAGCAAATAGCACTTTGAATTTTTTGTGGTTTGTTACATCTACATTTTTTTTAATTGAAATGGGAGTTTGGGGCGTATTTTTAATTTATAATGCTATTATTTCAAAAAGAAACCCTGAAATTATGGCAGAGAGAGATTATAGTATTTATTGTAAAGAAGTGAATGATAGGTGGGTTGATGACTTTAAAAGCGAATTCGGAAGAAAATTTTTACATTTATTAACAACATTTATAATATTTTTCTTTTGGTCGTTAGGGACCATTCTTGATAATTTAGGCATTTTAAATCAATTAAATTTAGACCAATATAGTTTTTCTTATTGGTTAATAATCACATTTGGTTTAGGGTTTGTAATTATGTTCCAAATTGCTGATCTATCTCGATTAAATAAATTTTATATTTTGCCTGAGTGGGGTAAGCGTTGGCTGTTAGCAATGAGGCCAAGCGAACTTGATACTTTTATAGCATCAACTCCTTTAGTTTTATCTTTAATACCCTTCGTTTTTGCACCATTTCCTATTTTAGCATCTGTTGCGTTAATTACAACGGGAGCTGACGCGGTAGCATGTTTAATTGGTAAAAAATATGGTACGCACAGACTTAAAAAAAATTCTAGTAAAACAATAGAAGGCTTTGTCGCTGGAGGCATTACTACGCTTTTAATTGTCTTTATAATTATGAATATATACCACTTCTGGATGCCTATAAGTTTTATAAAAATCTTATTAATGTCTTTAGTATCAGTAATTTTGTTTTT
>JAUWNA010000409.1 GCA_030612905.1 Promethearchaeota archaeon | reverse complement strand
TTTATTGAAAATAAAGAACGCAAAAGTGTGAAAGAATACGAGTTAATAAGATCTGGTGATTATGTTCCTACAACGGTATTAGGTGAAATTGTTGAACACGAGATCAATAGAAATAGAGGGTTTACGCTTCATTTTTGCGATGATGGGTGTATCATTCCAAATATACAAGGATTAAACCATTGTCCAAAAGGACATTCTGGTTTTCATAAGAGATTTTTTCCACTGTTTGCGGTATTAAAATCAGAACCAATCACAAATCCTAACGAAAACGATCTTAGTTTCCTCAGCAATGGTCTAGTAAGGATTGCTGGTAACGTTAAGCAGGGAGCTTGTTTAGAGTACGAGATAAGACGCATTGAAAATAAAGAAGAAACAAATTATAACGCTATTGGGTTATTAAATTGGAGTCCATTATATGTTCCAGTTCAAAAAGTTTATTAAATATATGTTTTAGAATTATAGTTAATAATGACATCTTCTATTTTTGACCTTCCTATCAACCAAAAGTTCAAAATTATCTAAGGGACAACTAGAAGATGATATAAATAATTTCAAATTAAGATTAATGTGAATAAAAAGATGCAACAAATTCGTTCAGATATTTCGGGTTTTTATAAATTATCCTTAGAAGAACGCCAACATCAATTAGCTAAATTAATTAGCTTAAAACGCGAAGAAATTAAACTATTGCAATCTTTGGGGTATTTTACGCCCAACCAGATCGACACGCTAATTGAAAATGTAATTGGGAGTTACCAATTGCCCTTGGGTGTTGCTTTAAACTTTAAGATCAACGGAAAAGATTATATTTTGCCCATGGTGATTGAAGAACCTTCAGTAGTGGCCGCTGCTTCTAACGCAGCTAAGATAGCAAGAAAAACCGGGGGTTTTCAGTCTGAAGAAGTTAAATCAATCATGATTTCTCAAATACAAATAACTCAATTAAAAGATATTGCTACTGCTAAGGAGATTTTAGCGAGAAATAAGGAAAAAATCTTGAAAATTGCAAATGAGCAAGACCCCTTACTAAATAAGCTAGGTGGTGGTGCTATAGATATTGAGATTCGAGAACTAGAAACAAAAAGAGGTAAAATGCTAATCCTTCACCTTCTGGTTAATGTATTAGACGCTATGGGTGCTAACGTAGTAAATACTATGGCTGAAGCCGTAAGTCCTTATATAGAAGAAATTAGCGAAGGGAAGATATATCTACGAATTGTATCCAATTTAGCTACACATAGAATTGCGAAATGCAAAGCGGTATTTGATAAGAACTTGTTAGGTGGAGAAGAAGTAGTTGAGGGTATTTTAAACGCTTATGAATTTGCGCTTGTCGATCCCTATAGGGCAACGACCCATAATAAAGGTATAATGAAGGGAATAATTGCGTTAACTTTAGCAACAGGAAATGACACTCGTGCTATTGAAGCAGGAGCTCACGCTTACGCTTCCTTGAGTGGCAAATACAAACCCCTTACGAAATTTAAATCTGACTCAGACGGTAATTTAGTTGGCGAGATAGAAGTTCCTTTAGCTCTTGGAATTGTTGGAGGAATGACAAAAATTCATCCAATGGCACGTTTAGCATTGAAAATTTTAGGCGTTAAGAGTGCAGAAGAGTTATCTCAAATTGCTGCGGCATTAGGTTTAGCCCAGAACGTAGCCGCCTTAAGAGCCTTAGCATCAGAAGGTATCCAAAAGGGTCATATGACACTTCACTCTCGTAATATAGCGAAGTTAGCTGGTGTACCCGAGAATTTGATTGAAGAGGTTGCAAATAAAATAGTAGAAGATAAAAAAATAAGAGTAGATTACGCAAAGAAAGTTTTAAAGGAAATAGTTAAAAGTAAAAACCTTTAGTTTTATAAAAAGCGATATAATTGATAACTGTATCACGATAAATAAAAGTTTTAAGATGATATTTATGGGATTTAGAGATTATATAAATAAGATTGATGAGGAAGGACTCCTTCAAAAGGTAGATTTCGAGACTTCGAAGATTTTAGAGATTTCTGGAATATTAAAAGAGAAAGAACCAATCCCCTTAATGTTTAATAATGTTAAAGAATCTAAATTCAGGGTGGTTGGCAACATGTTCTGTACTAAGAGTGTAATTGCTTCGTATTTCAATGTAACTCCCGCAGACATCATACCAATGCTTTCAAAAGCAATTAATGAACGCTCAGAACCAGAAATCGTATCAAATGCTCTTTGTCAAGAAGTAATAGAATCAAGCATAGATTTAGATAAATTACCAATTTTATTTCATTGCGAAAAGGACGGCGGGAATTACATAAGTTCTGCTGTCGTAATCACAAGAGACCCCGATTATGGACAAAACATGGATTTTCATCGGGCTATGCAATTTTCCAAAGATAAATTTTCTATTCGAATAGTTAGAGGTCGACATTTTCATACATTTTTAGAAAAAAATAGCGAATTAGATGTTGCTTTTTGTATAGGTAACACTCCTAACATTCTAATTGCCGGAGCTACTTCTGTGGATATTGGAGTTGATGAATTACATATTGCAAATGCATTAGAGCCAATAAAAGTTGTTAAAGCAAATTCAGTTGATCTCTTAATCCCTGCAGAAGCAGAATTTGTATTAGAAGGGCGGGTCTATTTAGAAGAAAAACACGCTGAAGGCCCTTTTCTCGACTTAACGGAAACTTATGACATTGTAAGAGAAGAACCCGTTTTTGAAGTGAAAAAAATAACTCATAGAAAGGACGCGATTTGGCAAGCCTTATTACCCGGTGCGCTTGAGCATAAAATATTGATGGGTATGCCAAGAGAACCAACTATTTTCAATAAAGTGAACGAAACTGGAGTTAAATGCTTAGATGTTAATATAAATCCTGGAGGATGTTCATGGCTACATGCCATCGTGCAAATTGATAAAAAGTCAGAAGAAGATGGTAAAAAAGCTATTAAT
>JAUWNA010000053.1 GCA_030612905.1 Promethearchaeota archaeon | reverse complement strand
ATACTTACATCTCTGAAATACTATGCACAAAATACCTGAATATAAGATTAATTGCCAAGAATATCGATTCCATTCACCTATAAACACACGAGGCTGGAAAGTTGCAGAAAGGTCGGGAATGAAATATATGGGCAATGTTTTACGTAAAGATACCAATCTTAAAAAAAAATCAATGTTCTTTTTAATAGATAAAAACGATTATAGCAATCAATTCCAAATTTAGAAGCGGTTTTCCCCTTAGTTATAAAGATAAAATATCTTCTAACTCCTTTTTAGTTAGATTTAACAGCCCGCTTTCGGGCAATCTTTCTGTTAGCAAACGCCAATTGTTATCTTTCTTAAAAATGGCTTTAAATAGTATTGACGCTTCTTTTAGTTTTTGATTATTTGCCAAAGATACAGCAGTCCAAAATTTCATTTCACTTGAATCAGGAAACATATTTAGAGCAGAATCGTATTCTTTGAGTGCTTTCTCCATATCGTTTTGTTCTATAGCTAAATCACCTTCATCCATGTGTTTATAAGCTCTATAAAGTTTTAATAGCCTTTCAAGTTCATGTACGGGTTCCTCGTGATCCTCGACTCTCAAATCGATGATTTTATCTTCCCATTTATTTTTGGCTACTTTACCGCCTACAATTAAAATCGCTGCGGATTGCTTTCCTCTAATATCACCTCCTACAGTCTCTGCCGCTTCCATTGTTTTTACGATTCTTTCAGCTAAGGGTAAATTAACATTTGATTCAAAACTTTTAGCCATTGCCGACCAGACTTTATCGGTAAGCATCATATTTGCTTGAACTGAAAAATTATCACCTTCAATGTGACCCGCGTGAATAATGCATTTCGAACCAGTATGAGCCGCAACTCTACCTTGAGCGTCTAATATTGCTACTTGTCTTACATCTCTGCCTTCGTCTTCCGATATTAAAAAATCTAAAGCTTCTTTTGGCGATTTACCTTGTTTTAAAAGTTCTAAACCTCGTAAACCAAATGAAGCATTTACGAGTGATTGAGTGGCCACAACTCCAATTCCAGATTCGCCCCAAGAAACTATGCTCCCAACCGAGAAATAGTGGCTCTGGACGCCAACGCCCATCTCCCCAGTTTTAGGATCTCTTGCCACGATAGAATATGTATGAGCAATATTATTCCCTTTAAAATTAAATTTATTTTTCTTCATTTTTTGAGAACATTTATTCGTAATTTTTCTTAAATATTTTCTAGGAATACAGTTCAATAAACATTATCATTGTGTAAACATTTTACAAATACATTACCATTTTATAAATGATTAGGAGATAACCTATATCTCAACCTTTATGGATTAACAATAAATTTATTTTAAAAGTAATAAAAAGATTTATTTTAAATCTGAGACTTAGTCTTAATATGTCAAGTTTAAGGCAACTATTTAAGGAATGGAACGAGCTAAATAATAAAGCTGGAGCATCCATGGGTCAATTTGATTTTACGGCAATAAAAGAAATTCGCAAAGAGCAATCGAAGCTCGAAAATTCAATATATAGTGAAGTTAAAAAGAGTGCTCCCGATGAAATTTTAAAAATTCTTCCGGAAGAATGCGGTGAAATGGAAATTGGATACAATTTTAGTAAAAATGTTTTTTTCTTTTTAATGCTGGACCCTGAATTTTTTGAATCCGAAGAAACAATCCTATTAGCAATTACTATAGACCTCAAGAACAAGGTTGATTTAATTAAGGATTTCGAAATTGAAGATTAATTAATTAAAAAAGAAAAATAAGTAATATATTTAAAATTTATCTGCGTTATCGTACCAAGCTGGAAACCATTGGTAATACTCTTTTGGAAAGGACATTTGTAATCCTTCGTAAGTAGATTTAACTAACGCTACTTTTCCCGAACGATCACGATGAATAACGATTAATTGTTGTTTTTCTAGGCTTTCAAAAATTTTTCTCAATTCAGAGCGTCCCCCTCCTATGTCCTCTCGTACATCATCTGGAGTCATATATAATCCTGGGTTCACTTTGTAATCGTGAGATATAACTTTTAACACATTTTCCTCGTTTACATCTAATCCTTTGAATGTAGATTCTTTTTTCGAAATAATCGGGGCATTAATTTCATCATTCCATTTCAACCTCATGGGTTTATTATATTTAGGAAGCATAGCGCAAAATCGATAAATGATCATTTTTTGGACCTCGTTTGTTCCAGCAACAATTTCTCCAATTTTAGCTTCGCGTAGAATTCTTTCAGCAGGTAAAAACTTTGTGAGACCATCCCCTCCCAATATTTGAATGGCTTTAAGCCCAATATCTCTCGCAGCTTCCGTGTTAATCATTTTTGCTATTGAAGCTTCTACCATTGGTTCTCCTCCGTTGTCTATTAATTTAGCGCAATGATAAGAATATAATCTCGATACTTTTGACATCTTTATAATCTCAGCAATTTCGTTCTGAATCCCTGGAAATTGATTAGTTGTTCTTCTAAATTGAACTCGCCTTTTAGTAAAGTGAAATAACAAATTAATTATATCTTCAAACAGACCACCAAAAACTGCAGCACCAATTAGTCGCTCAAAGTTCAAACCTGCCATCATCACATTCCATCCGTTTCCAACTGCACCAATACGATTAATGTCCGGAATTCTAACGTGATCAAAATCGATGTATCCATTTGGGACGTTATCAAATCCAATCAAGGGGTTAATTTTTTCTAAAGAAAATCCAGCCCTACCTTTTTCAACCATAAATGAAGTTATATGACCATATTGTTTGCGAATAGCTGGGTCATCGCTTGTTTTTGCGTAAATAAAATATCTATCCGAAACTCCCGCTCCGGTGATAAATCGCTTTTTACCGTTTAATATCCACTCGTCTCCATCTTTTTCGGCGGAAGTAAAAACATTAGCAGCGTCAGATCCCGCAAAAGGTTCGGTAATGCATAAAGCTCCTAATTCTTCACCATTCGCAATTTTGGGAAGCCAAGATCGTTTTTGATCTTCGGTACCAAACCTTAATAGCTGTTCCAATCCAGCCAACATACTTACGGTGAATACGTGACCTACAGCATAAAGTCTGCCTAATTGTGCTGCAACAATACAACTTCCGGTAGCGCCCAATTCTAAACCACCGTACTCTTTCGGAACTCCGACTCCAAAATACCCTTTTTTAGCAACTTTCTTTACTAATGGCCATGGAAATTTCGTATTCCAGAAATATTCCTCAGCCTCTTCGAAATTATCCTCTACAAACGCTCTAACATCTTGGTAAATCGCTTTTTGTGCGTCTGTCCACCACCAAAACTCTTCACTCAATCTATTTCATCCTTAATCTTTTATTAAAATTGAAATACTAATATTGAATTTAGTTTTTAATATATCTAAAACTTTAGGAAATTTGGTAAGCAAATTTAAAATAATATGTTATACTATGGTTTTAAATGATAATTTCTTACTATATTATATTATTGCCATAGTTATGGATAAATTAGAGTGGATAAAAAATTTCTATACCAGCTTCTTTAAGAGAAGGTCCCAGAACGACAAATACTTTAGCTAAAAAATATTACATAGTTATTTATTTATTAATAATGGTTCTGAGCTCTCAACCACTTATTTTTTGGATTTGGTTTTATTGGAAAAATTTTTATCTGGCAGAAACAACATTTTATATTATCTTTCCGTTAATCTTCTTTGTAGGAGTTTTCATTCTAATTATCAGTTCTATTCTAGTCTCAAAATTATTTCTTTTAATTACTAATTTAATCCACCCGCCTCAAGAAGGTGTATTTTATTTTAATAAAGATGATAAAGATTTTTGTTATTGGAGTTTAAGAGCCGTAATAAAGAAATGGCCCATTTGGTTATCAAGACAATTATCTCTTCCTTTTTTTGAAATGTTAGCATATAAAATATTTGGGGTAAAAACTAGTTTTAAAAACGCTTTACACGATGGTTGGGTTGATTGTGAGCTTGTTACACTCGGGAAAAATGTTAAAATTGGCCAAGGAACTGTTATTATGTCGAATCTAATTGTAAAAGATAGGTTGATTTTTAAACGAGTAATTATAAAAGACGATGTAATTATTGGAGCTCATTCTCTTATTTTACCTGGCACCATAATTGAATCTAACACTATTCTTGATTCAAATTCTATAACTAAAATAAATCAACATTTAGATAGTAATTCCATATACCGTGGTAGACCCGTTAAAAAAGTATTAGAAACTAGCGCTATTACTAACAAGGAAGTGATTGAAAAAAGGTTTTTTGAAAAAGATCCATCTATCACGCAAACTGAAGAGTTTTTAACAGCACAAGGAACGAATTTGTCAGTTCCGTTTCATTTTTATATTATATCCGGTACAATTATAATTGGATTTTCTTTTTTTTTACCTGGATTTATTTTTTACTCGTTTTTGTTTGGTGTTTTGGTGCCGAATATATTTTCTCAACCCTTTACAATCGAGATTCTTTTAAATCCATATAACTACTGCCTATTGTTTTTAACACCATTAATAATTATATCTTGTTATTTATTACATTTATTTTTCGTGGCATTATTTACTAGATGGTTCTATAAGTTAGCAGATAAACGAGGTCCTTCCCAAGGAATTTTCGATCGAAATCTAGATACATCATCAACTACTCTTGATTATTATCATTTTAGGTCGTTTCTCATGAAATATCCTATTTTTGCGTTCTCACGTTCTCCATTCCCGTGGTTAGTTAATTGGGAGTTGAGGTTTATAAAATCTAACAAAATTGGAAAGGATACGGTGCTAGAAGAGACCTTTATCCACAGTCACATAAACTTTGGCGATAATTGTTATTTGGGTACTTCATCACATATTACAAATCATTTAGTTGATGGAGTGTATGGAGAGGAAAATCTAATATTCGTTGGTGTCGAAATAGGTAATAAGTCAATACTTAATGCCACAACTGGAGGTTTGCCTGGCTCTGTGATTGGGGAAGGCTCCACTTTTTTACCAGGTTGTACTACAATTAAATATGATAAATTAGACGGTGATGGCATATACAATGGTTTTCCAGCTAGACGGATGAAAAAAGAAGATATTATCGATTATTTAGGGGGCGATTATTCTGGAGAATAAAGATAGTAATTTGTCCGAAAAAGGACAAGAATCAATTGAGATCGCGTCGCATCCTATAACAACAAATACTTTTCATTGGAATCCTATTGCATCCTTAATTTTCATAATTTTACACATTTTATCATTGCTTATGCCATTAGTTATGATTTTAACGTTTTTTCCAATTGCTATGGATTCGAACTTTTTACATTGGAGGCTTTTTATTATCTTTATCGATGTTTTAGCATGGTGGGGCGCATATTTGTTAATTAGTCTCTTATTAGGTAAGTTATTTTTGATTACATTGAAGTTATTACACAAACCTCGTGAAGGATTATTTAAAATTGATAAAGGCAATAAAAATTATTACTACTTTTGTTTACGTGTTGTTGTTAAAAAGTTTGTATTTTGGATTTGGAATAATTTCTGCTTCCCTTGGGCTACTAATCTTGCTTTTAAATTATTGGGCGTTCGTACCGATTTTAAAAGTACTCTCTTTGACGGGTGGATGGATACAGAATTTATAGAATTAGGGGACAACATAATGGTTGGTCAAGGCGCGGTTATTTTATCTAGTATGATCGTTAGAATTGATAATGAGGATCATCTTTTAATCAAAAAAGTTATTATTGGGGACCATGTTGTTTTAGGAGGACATTCAATTGTAGCACCAGGAACTATTATAGGAAAAGGTACAACTTTGGGCATCTGGGCAGTAACGCATGTAGGACAAGTATTAGAACCTAACTATATATACATCGGTCAACCCGCAAGGAAGTACCAGCCAACTCAAAAAGCATTTGAGGAAAGCAAAAAAGTATTTTTTAGAAGGATGGTCGATACAAACAAAAGAGTCCCATTTGATATTTATAAGGGAGATATTGAAAATACTCAAGGATAAATAAATTAAAATAAAAGATTATTGTTTAAAAGCCATTAAAATCTTTTTTTTTTTAACGATTACGAGAATCATTACGCTAATTATCAAAATGATTAAATAGTAATTTCCAAAAGGAACTTTAATAATGATGTCTTCTGTATTTAATTCCCAACGGTATATAGTGGTGCCATTCGTAATTCTTTCTATTATCGTAGAAATTCCAGAAGGATCTATAGTCAATTCAATAATTGTGCTGTTTTCGTAATCTAAAACGATTTTTTCCCCCGAAAATGAATAGTTTTGAAAAAAACCAGCTATTTTTATTGCCTCTCCAATTAGGGAATAGTTAACAGGAGTAGGAAACAAAAATAGATTTCCATGTTGAAACCCTTCTGCTGACCAATTTAGAAAGTTTAAAGTTTTATTATAAGCCATATAAAACGAATTGATGTATTCCGGTACCCAAGAAATTCGATGATAAAATTCAAGTGTATAGTTTACAAATAGATAATTTTTATCGTTATTAGTCTCATTATATATATTTGTAGCGGTAAATCTAATATAATCAACTTCCGTATACCACGATTCGGTGGCATTTACAGTTTCCCAGACGAATACGTCGCTTTTTTCGGCAGGAAACACAGATTCACCTAATACTGTGTTACTAAACGAGTTTATTGGAAAATTCATGAAAAAAATTAAAAAACACAAGGCGCTCAACCAATAGTTTCTATTGTTTTTCATTTTAATCATTGATTTAATATATTGTTTTAATAGAGTTTATGCTAGTTAGTTATTTTTTGGTTCGATAATTCTTTATACTTTTTTTTGATATTTAAGTTTAAACTATAAATTATTTGATTTTCTTGATATTTAAATATTTTTTAGCCTATTATTTTTCTAAAGCCTTCTTCTCTAAATCCTTAGAATACGATTCCCATTTATCTTGTTCATTTGGTTTTTTCTTAGTTATAACAAAATAGCAAGTATTTGCTCCAGCGGGAATCGTCGATTTGAATTCTATTTGATAATCTGATTTTAAAATACCGGAATCTCTAAATGCGTTCATTATTCCTTGGACTAAATACCTTTGAACCCTACAATCGAACGCTTTGTAAACATCTTGTAATGGGCACCAAACTATATCAAAAGAGCATTGATCCTCCTTATCGATGCGTGGATCCTCAATGGAAGTCCAAGCCTGCGTGTTAATGATGGTTGCTAAAAAGCTCATTAGTTCTATATCAGAGATTTCAGTTGGGAGTTTAATATTCTCTAAAATTTGTTTGCCCATGTTATAACCCGTTTTAATTAAGGCGTCAATTACTACTTTTTGACCTTCTTTCCCTAATTTTTTTTCGCTTTCTTTTAAAATGTTAATAACGGCCATAGACATAAATAATCCAAATTGCAAAAGAGAAGTTGCATCAAAATCTTTTCGCTTTAAAACATCGGTTCTGAACCGATCTAGAGCTTCTTTAAACGGTTCACCAAGTTTAGTTTTTTTCCAAGTTACTTCTTCACGATCAGCTCCTTTTAAAATTCCTCTTTTATTCAATAGCAACACCTAAAAAGTATATATTAAAATTACGAGTAAATTGGTAAATATTTATAATATTTACTAGTTATAGATAACTTAAATATTCTAAATATTCAAATTATTTCTAAAAAAGTGATTAGTAAGATGAAATTAGTACTTTTGCGCCATGGAGAAAGCATCTGGAACAAAGAGAATAGATTTACCGGTTGGACTGATGTAGATCTTTCTAAAAAGGGTATTGAGGAAGCTAAAATAGCGGGACAGTTGTTAAAAGATGAGGGATTTTCATTTGATGTTGCTTTTACGTCTGTACTGAAACGCGGTATAAGAACTCTGTGGATCGTATTAGACGTAATGGATTTAATGTGGATACCCGTTTTCAGGTCGTGGAGATTAAATGAACGCCATTATGGGGCTTTACAAGGTTATTATAAGGCAAAAATGGCGAAAGAAATTGGGGAAGAACAAGTCCTTATTTGGAGAAGAAGTTACGATATTCCCCCACCAGCTCTTAAATCATCAGACCCAAGATATCCTGGAACCGACCCAAAATATAAGGATTTAAATTCTGACGATATTCCTTTAGCAGAATGTTTAAAGGATACTGTCGAGCGATTTTTACCTTATTGGCACAAGACGATCGCCCCCACAATTAAGGAAGGAAAAAGCGTTTTGATATCGGCACACGGGAATAGTTTACGTGCACTTGTTAAGTATTTGGATAATGTTTCTGAAGATGATATATTAAAATTAAACATTCCCACAGGAATACCGTTAATTTACGAGCTTAACGACGACTTAAAACCTATAAAACATTATTACTTGGGTGACGCAGAAGAAGTAAAAGAAGCAATGGAAGCCGTAGCAAATCAAGGCAAAGCCTTATAAACAAAGGCTATTAAATCTTTTTTTCAGTTCTAAAGATGTATATCTCGTGTTCAATAATCCATGAAAGTAACACAAAAAAGAGAACCCATTCTGAGATGTAAGATTCTATCGAGCAGAGTTCAGAGTCATAATAATTTATAGAACTATAGAAGATAAACACAAAGAAAAAGAAACAAACGACAAATCCAGATAACGCTTGATATTTAGAAATTCCAGGAGTGGTTAGTTCAGAGATCGCAAAAAATAGACAGTAAGCGAAACCTCCAAGAAAGAAAAAACTCGCTGAAAAATTGTGCAAGTCTAAGTAAATATTGATGGGAAAGACTCCTACGAAGAAAGTTCCAACTGAGGAAATTAAGCCTGAGATCAATGCAATTAGGATGAAAATTTTGTTTCCTTTTTTATTAATCAAATACGTGCTTAAATGTAGAAAGAAATATATAGTCACAGCGCTAGTTAAAAACATTCCTATGCTAAATACTAAACCAACCCCATTAGGTCCTGCTCCGATATCGCTTAGATAATGGGTGAGTAAGCTGAAAGAAGCATCGTTTATCACATATAAGGTTATAGAAATTAAAATTGATAAAGTTGGTACTAATATCGCGCTTAAAATTAACGGTTGCTTATTGAGCTTGTCGAATAAGACCTCACTTTTTTCTAAAATAACTATTCACATCGTAACTTATATTTTATTCTAAATTTATATGATTAATTAATAATAAAATTCATAATTAAGCTTTTTTATTAGTTTTAAGCATTGTTTTTGTATAAAAATGTCAGAAGAATTTAATAGAATACGATTATATTCTTAAATCAAAGAATAATTGCTTTTTATTAATTAAATAATCCAA
>JAUWNA010000219.1 GCA_030612905.1 Promethearchaeota archaeon | reverse complement strand
TATTAAGTTTTTTCGATTATTTTATTTATTCATTTTAATAAAATTAATTAAAAACCATTAAATGATCTGAAATATGAATAAGTTCGAAAAAGCTCAAAAAGTACTCCACGAACTGAAGAGCGATGGTTGGTTAATTGTTTGCAGCGAAGACAGCGATATTAATTCTCGATTTCTAATAGGTGTTGAATCTCACGCCCGACACTACATCTATGTGGCAAAAGATGGGAAACATAAAGTCCTTGCCGTCGAAATGGAAGCACCTATGATAGAGCGTTCTTTAAAAAGCAAGGGAATTGCTGCTGATGTAATATCCTATAGAACATTAAAAGATTTAGTTTTAGCGTTAAGTACAATAATTAATAAACCCCGTATAGCTCTGAATTTTGGCGAAAGTATTTTAAGCGCGGAAAGTACAGCATATGCGGATTATATTCGTGCTGGAGATTACTTTTCGTTGATAAAGTTAGCCCCTCAAACGGAGTTTATTTCAGCAGCACCAATAATAGATAATTTAAGGAGCGTTAAATCTTCAGAAGAATTAAACGACTTACGGAACGTGTGTAAAGCAACTATAGAAATCTTAGATACGATACCAGATTGGGTTAAAGTTGGTATGACTGAAAAAGAAATCAAAGCAAAAATAGAATACGAATATATGAAGTTAGGAAGACCATCATTTGGAGCGATTGTTGCAACCGGAGCTCATTCGGCCGATCCACACCACAACACATCCATGAAAAAAATTGAACAAGGAGTTTTATTAATAGATACTGGTCTACAAATTGATGAGATGTGTTCTGATATAACTTGGACATTTTGGGTCGGGAAACATCCTACGGAAGAGTTTAATCGCGCATATCACGCTCTTTATGAATCGAAACAAGTGGCAAATAAATACTTTACTGACGGTACCCCAAACAATATGTCCGCAAAAAAATGTCGCGAATATTTATCAGAAGAGGGGTACGATCATGAAAAACTATTTTTCCATGGATTAGGGCATTCGTTAGGTTTTGAAGCGCACGACATTGGGGGTAGGATAAGTTGGAAAATGCCTGACAAATATAAACTTAAAGAAAATATGGTATACACTAACGAACCAGGTTTATACTGGTTAGACAAATGGGGAATAAGATTAGAAGACGATATAATAATTGGTAAAACTGAATGCGAGCAAGTTACTGCCGTCCCAAAAGAACCAATTCAAATATAATTAATATAATTAAAAGAAAAGGTTATAATTTTATAGAGAATGGAAAATCTTTTGTTTCTTCTATTGTATTTTGATCAGAGTCATTGAATTTTATATTTATTTTAATCGTGTAGTCTCCAGCTTCTATGGGTTTAAGACTAATTTCCCATTTTAAATCTTCATTCGTCTTTAACGAAAAGATTTGTTTATTCGTGGTACCCCTCATAACTTTCAAATCTTCGGGAAATTCAACATCAATTTTTACATCTAACGCTTCTCCTTCGCCTTTATTCTCAACTACAATTTCTAAGGGAAATGTTTTACCAATAAGAGGAGGTCTTAAATTCTTAATCGATGTGGTTAATGTTGTAGGAGGAGAAATTAGATGTGGCTCTATTGATTGCGTTTCATAAATAAATATCAAATTATTGTTTAACTCACACGTTAAAAACATAGGACCAATTCTTGGATTATCGACCTGAAAATGTGGTTTAAATATGAAGTCTAAGTTCGATTGTTTTCCAACTTCAATTCGGAAGGGTGTTTTTGGTTTTTTACTGATAGCCAAATTATCTGAAAGATTTATCAGTATTTTTATTATGTTGAATTCGTCTAATTCAAAGTGTAGAAAAGAGTCTTTTAAAATTTGTAAGAGGTTTGAAGTATTAAAACCCAAATTCAAATTAATAATTTCTTTAGTCGTGTATGTTTCTTTATCTAATTTAAATGTAATGTTTATTAAAAGCTTAAATTTTGTTAAAAGTATTACTTTCTTTAACAATTTTAATTCAGCATCTCTAAATTTATAACGCCCAACATTATTTTTAATTTTATCGAGGTATTTTGGCTCATCGTCTCTTAGTGCTATTGTTAATTCAGAAACGAGCTTGATTAGAGAATGTTCTTTAAAATATTCTTTTTCAACACTTTTTTTAGTTCTTTTAATAAAATCTAACCCCTCATCAGGAGAACCTTTAACAAATGAACATAAATACGATAATACCGAAAACACTACAAAATTTGAATTCCTATCACTGATATTTTTCAATTTAGGAATATAGTTAATGACCTCTTTATAAATTTGGTTAGCTTCTATAAACTTACTATCATGTAAACAAGCCTCTCCAGATTGTCTTAATAACTCTATACTAGTGTCAAATCTCTTTAATATTACAAACGATTTAGCACCATTTATGAAACAGACTTTTGCTTTTTCAAATTCATTTAACTTAAGATACGAATTTCCCGCTACATGGTATTTATTACCAGCTTTTTTAAATTGTCTAGCCTTAAACAGTTGCTCAGCTCTTAAAAATTGGTTTTCAGCAATTAATCTTTGATCCTTTCCCATTAAAAAATCACTATTATTATAAATTCATTGTGAAATTAAAAATTAAGTGAATAGTCTGAATTTTCTATTATAATCTTACAAAGAATAAAACCTTAAAAAAAATAAAAAAAAATTAAAGATTTTTAATTATGGATTAAAAAGCCATTAGGATAAGGATAAAAGCCACCATAATGATTGTCCCGCTAACAGGTGTCACCCAGGTGAATACTACAAAGCCAATTATTAACACGACCCACCACGCATAGGGCACCCTTATGTCTATTTTATCTTGCAAAGTTAAAATTAATATTATTGCAAAAACGAATCCAACAATAGAAAGGGCTATACTTGGAACTGACGCAGAAAGAAACAGCATTACGGATTCATATATTAGATAACATGCTCCAATTAAAGCGACAATTTTGGATTCTGCGTAAGTTTTCTTCTGGCTTAAAAATTCTAGTAATGCTGCTATTAAAACTAAAACGCCTCCAAGATAAGAGGACTCAGCAGCAAATTCAAATAATATTAAGATAAGCCCGATAATTAACAATACCCACCATAAAAAAGGAATGTTCACTTTCTTAAAATCCACGATTTCTAATGATATGAACATCACTGCCGCAAAGATTAGTCCTATTATTCCATACATTATATTCAATGGGATTGCTGTGAAAAAATATCCTATACTTACTTGAATTACGACTAATGCACCAATAAGAGCTACAACTTTAGATGCTGATATTCCTACTTTAGAAGTTTCTACCATATTCATTCACTTATTTGTTTTTTAAAATTGTTTTTTTTGAATTTCAAATAAAATTGAAATTATAGTTTAACTAGAAAGAGGAGTTTTTATACTTTATCTTACAAATTATAAGTTTAATAGTTTTAAACTTCAAATTACGTTAATTTAGAATAAATAATAAAAATTATTATAGAAATAATAATTTCCGAAACCATAGCTAATGGTTCGTCGTCTTGCGACTAATATTTTCTCGCAAGAGTCATTCCTTCGGTTTAATTTTTTTTTTTTGTTCTTTTTTTGAATCTTTTTTGTTCTTTTCGGAACGCAGAGATTCTTTAATTGGATTGCTACCTAAATTTTCGATTATTTCTGAGATTCTGGTGACTTCTTCTTGAAATCTTTGACCTTCAGCTGCGGTACAATGGAACATTTGGATTCTTTCGGGGGACACACCCGTGGTTTTTAAAATTTCTCTCGTATACTTTACATTTTTTGCTGCTACTAAATTACCAGTTTCATAATCGCATTCTCCTTCGTATCATCCAGCAACAATTACTCCATCGGCACCCTTTCCAATCGCGCGCATCAAAAGTGAAGGCGTTACGCGTCCAGTACAGTTGATTCTTATAGGCCTAATCGTAGAAGGGTATTGAGCGCGTATCGTACCAGCCATATCTCCAGCACCATAACCTCATTTCCAGCACATAAATGCTAAAATCTTTATTTGGTCTTTATCGTTTGTCGCCACTTTTTACTCCTCTTTATATCTCTTCCAAAATAGCATCGATTTGTTTTTCATATTGAGGTTCACGGTAGTATCTTAGCGTAATCGCCTCAGAAGGACAATTGGCTAAGCACGAACCGCATCCACGGCATAATATCTCGTTTACTTCTGCTCCGTCAGCTAAAGTCTTAATTGCATCGTAAGGACAATTTAATTCACACAGTCCACACTTCGCGCATCTATCTTTGTCTACAGTAGCTCGAATTAATAAAATCCTATACTTATCCTTCCACATTAATCGTGCTAAAGAAGATGCTGCTGCCCTTCCTTGAGCTATTGATTCAGCTACAGATTTGGGGCTTTGAGAAGCTCCTGCAAGTACGATACCCGGAATTTTGGTGTCAATTGGATTTAATCGAGAATGGAATTCCTTGAAAAATCCATCTTGGCTCGTTTCAAGCTTTAAGATTCTTCCAATTTTTTCTACTCCCTTTGCGGG
>JAUWNA010000116.1 GCA_030612905.1 Promethearchaeota archaeon | reverse complement strand
ATTTCATCATTAAAATCTGTTAAAACTACCATTGCAAAAACAGTCATTATAGCAGTTCCAATAAAACCTAAAAGATTTTGAA
This sequence comes from Promethearchaeota archaeon, assembly GCA_030612905.1. GTDB lineage: Archaea > Asgardarchaeota > Lokiarchaeia > Sigyniarchaeales > SOKP01 > SOKP01. The sequence continues at coordinate 6,502 of JAUWNA010000116.1, read as the reverse complement.
ACTGAGATACTTTAGGACGCTCATCAGTAGTAAATTGTTCGGCCATCCAAGCGTTATATGGAGTAGTAACACCATAACTAATATTAAACAATATACTCCATACTAAAAGCCATATAAAAACGGATGAAACATCAGTAATATCTATAAATAAACTTGGCAATAGCAAGAATATGAAAGATATAGCAAGACACAGACTTAAGGTTACTAAATATGGTTTTCTTCGACCCCATCGAGTATATTTAGCATCACTAATCCACCCAAAAAAGAATTGAGAGGCAGCAATAGTTAGTTTTCCTATACCTAAAGCTACACCTGCGAGAAGTGCAGATAATAGAAAACCTTCAGTATAAAGTGCATATAAAGCGAAATCTACAAGGCCCATTAAAATAGAAGTACCTAACTTTGGAACTCCAAAAAGCAAAACTTTACTATTTTTACTTTTACTTCTTTGAATAATTTCATTTTGATTCATGACGACTTCACTACTTATTTATTTAAGTTTCTTAATTTGTATTTTTAATTTAATAATTAAATTAAATCAACCATCTATTTTAATGTATATAAAATTCCTATATAACATTCTAATTAAAAAGTCAGAGTAAAATAATTTTATAATAAAATCATCTCTTTTTTTAATTTTTTTAATAGATGTTTTGGTTATTGAGCAAGATCATTAAAAACAAAAGTGATACTCAATTATTTTACTAGAGTATGGATATTTTTGACAAAGTTTTAGAGATTTACCAAGAATATTACATTTGCCCACATTGTTTAGGTAGAATGTTCTCATTATTAGGGACTGATACAACCAATTACGATAGAGGTATATCTCTCTTGCTAGCAATTACTATGGAAAATCACCGCGCATATTTAGCCCGAAATGGAGACCACGAAAGTGCTATCGTTAAGTTAAGAACTCTAGCAGAAAAAGCGTTTTACACACCCGCTCAAAGTGTTTTGAAGAAAGAAGGTTTTGAATACAACAAGGTTAGTATACTTGAAAAATGTTATTTGTGTGAAGATATTTTTTCCCATATCCATAAATATGCCAAAAAAGCAGAAGAAAAAGTCCAAAATATTGAGTTCAATAACATTCTTGTAGGAACTTCCGTTAACTCTCAGATTGTCAATAGAGAAGATAGCTTTAAAGCTCAGTTCACTCTACTTAATTCTGAGTCGTTTAAAAGTCATTTTAACCGAGAAGTTGGAAAATATTTATCAATAATTTTAGAAAAACCCGTAGAATTTGCCAAACCTGATATTACGATTGTTTACTCGTTAAAACTTGACTCCTTTGAAATAAATTTACTCATAAGATCAGTTTTTATCTATGGACGATATAATAAGTTTGTAAGAGGGATTCCACAAACTCATTGGGACTGTAGGACATGTAGAGGAAAAGGATGTGAAGAGTGCAATTTTTCTGGAAAGCAATATCAAACTAGTGTAGAAGAAATCATTAGCCCAGAGTTCGTTAATAAAGCAAGATCAGAAGGCTCAAAGTTTCACGGAGCTGGGAGAGAAGATATTGATGTAAGGATGTTAGGGGAAGGTAGACCCTTCATTTTAGAACTAATAAAACCCAAAATAAGATTTTTAGAGCTAGAGAGAATAGAAAAAAAAGTTAACAAAAGAAACAAAAGAAAAGTTAGAATTAACGAGTTGAAATATAGTAATAAGGATCAAGTTAAAGCTCTAAAGTTAGACGCAGAAAACACTCGAAAGGTTTATAAAGCCTTAACTTATTCTAATGAGAAAGTAACAAAAGATAATTTTGGAAATTTATTAAAAAAGTTAAAAGATACGCTTGAAAACAAAAAAATACATCAAAGAACACCTGTTAGAGTGTCTCATCGTCGTGCCGATAAAATTAGAGATAAAAAAATCTATCTATTGGAAGGAAAATTCGTTAAACCGGACACATTTGAATTTCTTATCGAAACTCAGGGAGGAACTTACATTAAGGAACTCATAAACGGCGACAATGGGCGAACAACGCCATCATTTACAGAAATATTTGGTTTTTCCATTGTTTGCAAGAAATTAGATGTTCTAAAAATATGTTAATTAACTTGTTAACGTTGCTAAATCAAAAAATAAATAAATTATGTTTCATATTTTGTCTAAAATACTTGATTTTTTAATAAAAAATAATTCAATATAGCGAAGGGAAGCAATTTGACTCTGCATAAAGGTTATAGGAATAAATCGCGTCAAAAACATAGGAAAAATGTACGAGATAGAGGTTTGGGTTCTATAGAAAAATACTTAATCGATTATGAAATCAACGATAAAGTGGATGTTGTTACCGACCCATCACAGCATAAGAGAGGATTTCCACACAGGAGATATCATGGTTTAACAGGCACGGTTATCGGTAAAAGAGGGCGTTGCTACGAAGTTCAGGTCAAAATAGGAAATAATAAGAAAATGCTAATAATTGGAAAGGAACATTTACGATCTAATAAGGGAATGACAAAATAATTTATAATATAAACTAAAAAATCAGCGATTTGTATGTCTGGACGTAAAATAAGTGAAAAAACTATTTCTATACCCGAAGTAAAAAAAATAATGGAAATGGTTAAACAAAGGAAAGAAAAAATTGACCCTGAAGAAGGCCTTACTCATTTTCAAGAAATTACATATAATTATGTAAATAAATTTGCTAAAATGAGCGAGAAAGATGCGATTAAAATTCAAAAATTTGTAATTGACAAATATGAAATCGAAGAAATTTACGCAATAAATATCGTAAATATTGATCCTCATACTATTCCTGAACTTAGAATGATCTTAGAGAAAAGTTTCACTGGAAAAACATTCAATGAGGGGCAATTACAAGAACTTCTCGCTCAAATAGAAGAGCTTAAAACTTCTTAAACGGATTCTTACTATATTTCTTTTAAAAAGTGAGTTAAACAACGAAGAATTTATAAATTCTAATTGTTTTAATTTTTATTGAGCAATCCTTATTAAAAAAGGAATATTCAAAATGTAAAAAATTATGCATATCGGGAAAGTAAAAGTAAAAGTAAACAATAAGAAAATTGGTCGGTATGGAAAGGAATCGAGATCGATACAGAAGGCCTCCTCACAGACCCAAGTATCAAAGAAGAGAGCCAAGGAAAAAGAAACAATTTATCAAAAAATTTCGAGAATTAGTAATACTAGATATATTATTGCACGGTCATCCTGAAGAAGATAAACCTAGTTGGTCCAAAACACCAATTGCTCAAGTACTTACTTTTCCGGACTTTGTCCTTTATGAAGTTAAATGCAATAGAGACTCTGAGATTAAAATCCAAGAAAAAAACACATATGAAGTGTTTTTGATACAAAACAAACTTAAAGAAGTTTTGAAAAAAATTGATTATAAAGATTTAACAAACACTTCAAAAGCTCTAATTCAACCTATTCTTGAAAAAGAAATATTAAATTACGAAGAAGAATTCCTAAATTTCTTTAATAACTCTACATCAATAACTCCGAGAATGCACTCTCTTAAGTTATTACCTGGCATTGGCCAAAAACACATGTGGGATATAATAGAAGCGAGAAATAGACAAAAATTCACAACCTTTCAAGATATAACTGACCGGACAAGTCTATCTCACCCCGCAAAACAGCTTGCTCAAAGAATAATCAAAGAATTGCAACGTGATGGGATAAAATATTACTTATTCTCGAAGACACGCAGATATGAATGAATATAATGAATAAAAGAGAAACTCAACTTATTTTAAATGAATTAGGAATAATACCTAATAAAAGACTAGGTCAGAACTTTCTCATAGATAAAACTATTGTAAAAAAAATAATATCAGAATCGCAAATTTCAGAAGGCGAAGTAGTATTAGAGATTGGCCCTGGTTTAGGCATGCTAACAGAAGAACTATTGAAGTTTTCTAAAAAAGTATACGCTTATGAAATAGATTTTAAATTGTTTCAATATCTTAAAGAAAAATTTTCTCAGATTGAAAATCTTGAGATTTTTAATGAAGATATATTAAAAGCAAATTTTCCCCCGCAAATCGATATCATAGTCTCAAACATCCCTTATTCCATTACCGGACCTATTTTTGAAAAAGTTTTTTATAACGAGAAACCTCCTCGAGGGACTTTAGTAATAGAAAATAGTATTGCAGAAAGAATATTTATACAAAATAAATATAAGACTTTCTCACGAATAACAGTTAGTTTCAACGCTTTCATGATACCTGTAAAAAAATACAATATTTCTCGATTTAAGTTTTTTCCAGTCCCAAGGATTGATTTATCTTTAATAATTGTTAAACCTAGAGAGGATATTAACCCATTTTTATTATCTGACAAGAATAGGTCGTTTTTTTTAAGGTTTGTCGCTGGAATAATGCCCTACAAGAATAAAAACATTGTAAATGCAATATATTTGTTCCTAAAGAATGAGAATGTAATAAATTTTCCAAAACCAAAAATTCTACAGTATTTAAAAAATAAAAATTTAAATAATGAGAAGGTAACAAAATTTAAAGTCGACGAACTCGTAATAATAAGCGAGTTAATCTTTGAATTAATATATGAAACCCTTTAAATTTAGATGGTGAGAATAATAAACTCATTTCCTGAACCAAAGATCAATAACATTTTTGACGATGTATATTCTCCTTCTGAAGATAGCTACTTAATTATAGACTATTTTAAAGAAAATATTGATGAAAATTATTTTGATGGGTTTGAATTAGCTAAAATTAGAAATGTCTTGGATATGGGAACAGGAACTGGAATAATAGCTATATTTTTACAGTTAATTAAAATGATTGTTCCAAAATTTTCACCTCAAATTTACGCTTCAGATATACTTGAAAATGCTATTAAATGTGCAATTTCAAACGAAAACGCTAATAATTTAGAAAATAAAATAGAATTTATCCAATCGGATCTGTTTAAAACGTTTCCCTCTATTCTTAAGAACTCGTTTAATGTTTTAATTTTTAATCCACCCTACTTGCCTTCTTTTAAGTTTAAAAATGAATGTTGGGATAAGAAAAACGCCGACTATTGTTGGAATGGTGGAAAAGAGGGCTTTGAGGTATTCCTTGAATTTATTCGAGATGTCAAACCTTTTATCGATCCAAATCAAAAGTGTTATATTTATTATATCAGTTCAAGCACAACCAATTTAAAAATATTGAATGAAAATTTAAATTTGCAAGGTTTTAAGAACACAATTTTAAAAAAAAAGCATATCTTTTTCGAAGATATTATTTTGAATCGTTTGGAAAAAAGAAATGATTAAAATGGCCTTCTAGCTCTACGTTTTTCTAATAGCGAGACGCCATAGCTATACAAAGTTCTTGATAAATTATCAAATAGTAAATTAACCTCGGCGGGTTTAAAAACAGCTCTTCTATGAGCTTCGATTTGAGGAATAGGTAAGCCGTAATATTCATTTAAGCTAGAGATAGGCAAGAGGATAGACGATATCAAATCGGCTTTTTCTGAAGCGTCTTTTAAAGAGTGCTTCTCGTCCATGAAAAACTCAATTCTACATGGAGTATCATGAAGCGTGGTTTTAAGGTAAAACGCATAAAAATTATAGGGAAAATAATATGGTATTTCTTTCTTTATACCTGTATCCCTAATTTTGTCAAGTTCCTTTTTACAATTGAAGATACAGCTTCTTTCTGATTTCTTTAAAACTCTATTGAATAAATCTAAATCGGAAAAATAATCTATTATTTGACGATAATTAATTTTTATAAAATCTGTTAATTTTGTAGTGCTTGGTTTTAACATCTGAATGGAATTCCTTATCAGATGGGTTAGTGCTGATGTTCGCGTATCTTTTATAGAGCCTATTAAGATTATTCCCTTTTCAATACAATTGAAATATAATTTTTGATATTCTTTTAATAATTTATCATATTTTTTAGAAATCTCAAGATCTTTGGAAAAGATTAAATTTATAGGCATAATTACGATTGAGCCATCTAAAATGATTAAATCTATTGAGTCTCTTTTTTCAATTAACTCATTTAAGAGTTTAATTTCCATAAAGGTCATATCCATAGAAATCTTAGTTTCCACAACATTTTCTTCACGGTTTATGTAATTTGCTTGTACTATGTAATTATTAAACCCTGTTATATCTGGAAAATAATCTATTTTTGAGGAATGATTTTTATAGAAATAATAATTCACAGCTATGGCTTTTAAAAAGGAAAAATCTACATTCATGAATTTTTTTACAACAGAACTTCCATCGACGCTAACAATATTTAAACCTCTTATATTTGAAGAAGCTACTTGCTTTTTAACTAGATTTTCTTTAATATTGTAATTAGGGTATTTTATAAATTCTGAAAAATCTAAATTCTCTCGATTATCGAGTAAACTTTTAGTAAATTTATTTTTTAAATGTTCAATTTCTAAGTATTCTTGAGAGATTATTTTTAAGTCAATCAATAACAATTGTTCTTTAGTTAAACCTGATTCGTTAGAACGAGTTGTATTTTTGATA
>JAUWNA010000485.1 GCA_030612905.1 Promethearchaeota archaeon | reverse complement strand
TAGCTATAGCACTTGGGATTTTAACTTCAAAAGGTAACGGTAAATATTCTGGTACAAATCCTCGCGACCTTCTAATAAGTTTCACTTTGTTGTTATGAACTCTTAATACACTATCGTCTGCTCTTTGGTATATGGGTCTATTATGAAGTAGAAAGAAATCGGCTAAATTGCTGAGTTGATCAAATATTTTTTCGTTTTCAAGTGCCATAGGAATATTCGATTTGTTCCCACTTGAATAAACTAATGGTTGTTTTCCAATATAGTCAAAAAGTAAATAATGAATACCAGAATATGGAAGCATAATTCCGATGTTATTTAAACCGGGAGCCACGAATTCGCTTATGTCAGATTTATTGAAGTTTTTATTTTTCTCTAAAACCACAATTGGTCTGCGAAAAGAAGATAAAAGTTCCCTTTCTCTCTCTGAAATGTTAAAATAATCCTCAATAAATTTTAAATTTGGAACCATTAAAGCAAAGGGTTTATACTTTCTCTTCCCTTTCCTCCTGCGTAGCTCTAGAATTATTTTATCGTCGTTAGCAAGGCAAACCAAATGGACTCCACCTATTCCCTTAATTGCCGCAACTTCTCCTTGTTTTATCCTTTTTGTAGTTATTTTTAATATCTCGTCAATCGAATCTGTTTTAATAGAGTTTTTTCCTTTATCGTAAAGCTGATAATTAGGGCCGCAAACAGAACAAGCAAATGTTTGGGCGTGAAATCTCTTATTATTAAAATCCGAATATTCTTGTATACAAGATTCTGGTTCTGCTTTTTTACAGAAAGGAAAATTTACCATCGTACTTCGCTCTCTATCATATGGTAAATCCTTAACTGTTGTAAATCTCGGTCCACAAACGGCACAAGCAATAAATGGATAGTGGTAATACTTCAGTAGTTTGGGATTATTCATGTCTATTAAACAATCGTCGCAAATTGCAATATCTGGTGGAAGAGTTAGACTAATTCCTCGTCCTTGCTCACTCTTTCTTATTTCAAGAATATTATAGTGTATTTTGGGTTCTAAATCCTTATGCTCAATTTTTTCAATAAATGAAATTTTTGGCTTTTTAAGATGAACTTCTTCTAAAAATTGGTCGATCAGTTGCGATACACCTTGCAAAACTAATCGAACTCCCGCATTTCCTCGGTTTAATATAAATCCAGTTAGGTTTAAGGATCGAGCTAGATTATACAAAAACGGTCTGAAGCCTACACCTTGAACTATACCTGTGATATTAATTTCTACAGTTCTTCGATCGTTCAATGAAATATTTTGTAGTTTTTATCTTTTACATTAAATTTTAGGTTTAATCTAAGCTATCTATGATAATTATAAAATATTGCACATGTACCCTCTTGAGAAACCATACATGGTCCAATAGGATTGAGAGGAGTACACATTTTGCCAAAAAGCTCGCACTCGTTTGGATATAGTTTACCTACCATTATTAGATGGCACGAACATCCCGGTGGAATATCTTGCGACTTTTCAATTTTAATATCGAATTTTTTATCAGCATCAAACTTTTCGTACTTGTCTCGTATGGCTAAACCTCCGTCAAGAATTCGTCCAATCCCTCTCCAAGGGGAGGACACGGACTTAAAAACTTCTGAGATAACATCTTGAGCGATTTTATTTCCTTCTGGTTTTACTACTCTCGAATATTCGTTTAAAGTTTCGAACTTTTTGTTCTTAATTTGTTGGAGTAGCATTAAAATACTTAATAAAACGTCGTTAGGCTCAAACCCGGCGATTACATTTGGCACTTTATAAGCGTCTGAAAATATTTTAAACGGTTTTAAACCAATTATAGTAGATACGTGCCCCGGGGAAATAAAACCATCAATTCTTAGTTGGGATTGACTTATTAATAGTTCCAACGCTGCGGGGATGAGCTTATGAGCGCAAATTACCGAAAAATTAGATGGAGGCCCGATTTTTATTTCGTAACCGATTAAGGGGGCTGTAGTTTCAAAACCAATGGCAAAAAATATTACTTCTTTATCGGGATTCTCTCTCGCAATTTCGACCGCATCGTGAGGGCCATATACGATTCTTACATCTGCTCCCATTGCCTTTGATTCTGCTAAGGAAAGGTGGGAAGCTGGTACGCGTATCATGTCCCCAAAAGTAGTTATTATAGTGTCGTCTCGTTTTCCAAGCTCAATTGCTTTGTCGATATCTGCAGCGGGACATACACAAACAGGGCACCCCGGACCCGAAAGGATTTCAATCTCTTTAGGTAACAACGGTCTTAACCCATACTTCGAAAGAGTGTGTTCGTGAGTGCCACACACGTGCATAAACTTAACTGGTTTTTTTATTTCCTTTACAATTTTATTCATTGATTTAATTATTTTATCTGTGAATTCTTTACTTCTTAACATTTCTATTCCAGG
>JAUWNA010000153.1 GCA_030612905.1 Promethearchaeota archaeon | reverse complement strand
AGCATTATAGAAATCCATCTCAGTTTGTGTGAGTTTAACACGAATAACTCTTGCTTCTCTAACGGGGAATTCAATTTCAACATCTCTTTTTTTTGTTCTTGTAAAAATATAAGACAAACAATTAAGATCTATTAAAAGTTTTTGTAAATAAATTGCTTGTTCATGTGTCAATTTATTACTATTTTTAAGTAAATCAACAGCCTCACAATAAAATGAATTTTTAACAAATCTTTCTTTTTGAGATGTTTCCTCAACTTTTTTAAGCATTTCAAGAGCAATATTTGGATCATACAATCTACGTAAGGAATTATTGATATATTCATTGGGTTCAATAAGATTATAAAATAGGGAAAAATCTGAAAATTCTTCTGGAATCAATAGACTAAGAAGATTAAAGAGGTCGGGTGTTCCTAACTGTAAGGGCGTTGCAGTAAGAAAAAGCATAGCATCTGATAATTCAGATAATACTTCTCCAAGTTCACTGCTTAAAGTATTAGGATTTCGCATATGATGTGCCTCATCAACAATAACAATATCAAAAGTTGGAGCTATTTCTCTTAAGGTTCCTATCATGCTTCTCGATCTAAGAGTTTGGAGAGAAATAATTCCTTTCATTTTTTCAGCTTCACCATATTTAGTATATTTATGTAAAAATTTTATTAAATCATCACTTTTTAGAATATCAAATTTTAAATTGAATCTCGTTTGCATTTCCAATTCCCATTTCTGGGTTAACATAGATGGACATACAATTAATACGCGCGATAACTCTCCCAATCGGGCATATAATTCTGTAATAATAATACCTGCTTCAATCGTTTTTCCTAACCCAACTTCATCTGCCAATAAAAGTCGCTGTTTAGGTGTATTAATAAATTTAAGGACTGGCTTAAATTGGTGAACCAGAAACTCTGTTCTCGAGGCGTAAAAAGTATAAAGATTATCAGATAAAGGTCTCCGAAGTTTATTATAAATTAACGATTGAACAAAATCACCGATATCGGAAAATTTCTTTTCTTTTAATAACTGCTCTACAGATTTTGGTGGAATAAATTCTTCAAGAGAATCTTGGGGATAATAAGAACTTGGTTGACTGGGATCAATAGAAATAGGGTAAAGTAATTTGCCTTTTGCTTCCCTGGGCTCACCATCTACAATACCTATCTTATTACCCCATGCCTTAATTATAACTTTATCGCCTTTAGAAAATTGTGGAATCATAATCCACATCCCTTTTCAATATAGTCGTTACAAAAAGGAAAACCAAAATGTTTTAATTTAAATGGGGACACATCTTATTTTGGTTAAGAAACTCCTCAGATCTCATAGGTTTTCCGCTAAAAGTTACCGAATTATTAACTTGGTACACCTTCCCTATTTATTTTATTTAAAAGTAAAATATTAATTGTCTGAGAAAATGGGATATGTCCCCATTTATTCCATTGAGCATGAACAATCCGCTATCTATTACATTAAATTATTCTTTACATAATCATCAGGTAAATCACAATCTTTTGCTCCATTAACAACTGTTTTTCCATATTTATTGCTTGGAATACCAACTTTCTCCCCAATCCTAAAATAAGTTATTGCTTTATAAATATTACCTTGATCATCTTTAACTTCTAACTCTTTTCTATCATATGATTTTGGATATCCTTCACGTCTATTTAAATTGGCTAAATCTGATTTACTAATTTCATACAAACCACCCCAAACAATATTATCTGCTGATTTTGATATATTAGCTACTGCTCCTCCTTCCCAATTCTTTGAATGCCCGTCGTAAACAAATTTATAATCATATAAACATGCTCTTTTAATGAATCTGTTATCAGGACATGTGCAATTCATTTGTTCATGATTCAGACTAGAACCGTACGCAAAATAATACATACCTTTAGCCATCCATATTATTTTATTTAAATAAGGAATTATTTTATATTAATAGTAAATTAATTACATTAAGCTACTCTGTAAAAAAATAACGGGATCTGGTCTCAACATTTGACATATTTTATTTTCTTAAAATATGATGGAGATGCGATAAAAACGAAACAAAGGAATGTTCTCTGTCATTAAACTACTGCTTAATTAACTTAAATCCATACTTTTGAGCTCTTATTTTAAAGGCTTCTTCACTTCCTTCCATTACTTCCTTTACTTGTTCAATTATTTGGGGACAATCAATAGATCCTTGAGCAACAACTTTTCCCTTATCTTCAGATGGAGCATCCAAGACTATTATTTGCTCTGCATCTCCTGAAACAGGAATATTAGGATTATGAGTAGCCACAATTATTTGTCTTTTTTCCTTTAAACTTCTTAATACTTCAACAACTAAGTCAAATATTAATTTATTATCTAAATTATCTTCAGGTTGATCTATGATTATTGGATTTCTTCCTTCTAAGAGAATTATAGGAATTAAAGCATTGCATCTTTGACCAGGAGAAAGTTTCTCTATGGGTGTCCCCCCTAAGTATATTCGAGGAAGATCGTCAATGATGATATATTCAAGTTCTAAGAGTTTTTCTAATTTATCTGGGTCGTAATAGTAATTACTATTTAAAAATGGAGATAAATGAGAAATAATTCCTCTATCTTTTTCTTCATCTATAATATTTTCTACATTAGGTACAGTTATTTTTAGCTTTTTTAATTCTTTATTAATGAAAATTTTGATGAAATCAGTAGGTAAAAACTTTTCTGAAATTAATTTAGCATAATTTCTTTCTAAATAATGCATTGGAATTCCTTTTAAAATCCCTACATTTTGCGTTCCATATTTCTTGCTACCTAGCTTTTTTTCAAATTCTATCCGATCTAATAATTTTTCTATCGATATTGTTACTTTTGTATCTCCCTTAAGAGTATTAAGTTTATTACTTATCTCTTTTACTTTTTTATTTCTTTTTTTATAAATTTTTTCTTTTATTTGCATCGAATGAGGTATAATTTTTTTCCACCTTTTCTTAAAAAGTTCTCCAATTTTATTTTGATTTCCAACTATCTTTTTCTTGCTCTCCTTCATATTAGATACTTGCTTTGCTAAGCTTTCTCTTGCACTAACTTTTCTTTTAAATTCTTCTTCAGTAAGTCCTTCTGCAATTTTATTTAATTCCTCTGAAATGACATTCTTTTCTATTTCAACCTTATCAAGCTCTATCTGAATTAGAGACAAAAAATCATCAAAATATTTAATTAGGAAATTATAATATTTTATAATTTTTTCTATTACTTTTGTTAAATGGCATGATTTTAAAATAGGAAACTTTTCAGGTTCATTTTCTTTTTCATTAATTGCTTCTGTAATTATTTCATCGAACATTTCTTGTAAATTATATTTTTTATCATCTTCGTCTATAAATTTTTCTTTTACTTCTACTATTTCATTTTTAATTTTTTCTAATATTCTTTTTTTCTTTTCATTTAAATCGAACTCTTTATAGATTTCTTTCATTTCTTTAGTGTCTAATTCTTCTAGTTCTTTTTCCTTTTCATCAAGAGTAACTATCTTAGTTAATAAGTCGTTTATTTCTTTTGCATACGCAATTATATCATTTGTATTTTTTTCAAGTATTCTTCTCTGTTGGGTTTCATTAAATTTCAAGCCTTCAATACCATCAATGAACCTGTCTATTAGTTCTCTTTGTTCCTTAGTATTGCGAGCTAGCACTTCGATTTCACCCCACCCATACAACTCTATTTGTAACTTAGGAGAAGAAAATGGGTCCTCACTCCTACTATTTCCATTCAAGCTATATGTTTTAACTTCTATTGTACTGTCTAGTTGATAATATGTTTTTAAAACCAATTCATCGCTATTCTCATCTTCAAATAGTAGTTTGATCTCAGTATCCTTTAAGGTTTTTTCTTGCCGATCTCTAATATCTTTCTTTTTCCCTCCATCTAAATGCTCTATTCTTTTTTTAAAAACATATCGAATAGCATCAATCAAAGCAGATTTTCCCGAACCTCTTCCACCAATAATGCAATTAAGATTTCCAGAAAATCCAAAAATTTCATCTTTAAAAAATCCTGCGTTGAATGAAATACCTTTTATTTTTTGAACCTCTTGGACAATAGTATCTCCTTCATATTTAATTCTTACTTCAGGATCTTTTAAAGCCTTTTTTAAATCTTCCATTCCTGGCTTAGTCATTTTAATATATGTAGAATATCCTTTTAGTCCGATATCTTGTAAATTATGTGCATCTGAACTGATAATACATGTAATTGGTCTAATGCCTAATTCGTGAATATGGATACTTTGGTAAAATTCTCTTTCTTCTGGTTTAGCTATTTCAACGGCGTCAAATTCATATTTGCTCAAGAAGGAAAGATATTGATTTTGAATCTCATTATCATGATAAATTTTTCTTCGTTTAAGCTTTTCCAATTCTTTTTGTTCATCTTGTGTAATAAGCTGTCTTCTTTCTTTTTCTTGAAGTATTTCAATTTTTTGTCTAATGGTCAACCTTTTGATATTTTGAGCAAAAAAATAATCTCGTGTACCACTTTCTGAATTTACATGAGATGCAATGCAAATGCCGTTTAACTTATGTGTTTTATTTATAAAATTTTTTATAGGGATATTTGCTTTAGAATCTTTATTTCTTTTGTCATAAAGATCCATCCCTGAATCTCCTGGAAAAACTTTATCAATATCATTGCTTGAGGTTCCTTTAGGAAAAATAGTTAGTAAATGAATTGATTTGTTATCAAACTCAGAAGCTTGTATATCTGCTTCCATACCAGGTAAAATAATTAGTTTATTAGTTGATAATTTTGAAATATTTTCTGCAACTCTACTTTTATTATGATCTGTAATTGCAATAATGCTAAGATTTTTTTGAGGGTCTGAAGCTGATTCAATAAAATATTCTGCTTTTGCATTTTTATCTTTCTTTGTAAGACATTTTACACATCCCTTTTTATCACCTTTTTTGGGGAAATCGTAAGATTCATGTGAATGAACATGAAGATCAACTCTATAATATTTTGCAGTTTTATTTAATTTGTCGTCGATTTCTCGTTTAAAATTTTTATACATGCATATTCTCTCCTTTGAGATTTATATGAAAATAATATATAAAACAAGCTTAAAGATCGGTTTTCACAAAATCACATTTTTAGCAATTTCTGAGATCGATTTGATGACAAAATCATTAATGGTCCGATATACCAAGTTCCCTACTCAGTTACCAGATGCAACAGTAAAGGAAATCAAGTCTTAACATTTGATATTTATATTTTTTTTTAAGGTCACTATCACCTATTGCATGTTCTCCTTAACTAAAATAGGAAGTACATCCTATTTTTTCTATGGTTTAGCTTTCTACTTTACGAGGTCTTTCTTTAGGACATCTATCTATAATAATATCTAAAGCCTCAAACATCCGGTTAAGAAACTCCTCAGATCTTATAGGTTGTCACGGTAGGACAGCCAGTTACCTGACTGCCCCCGCACAGATCCCAGCGTGCGGAACTACCGCACTGGGCTCTTCAGAGATACTCGCTTCCGTAAAAGACAAATTAGTATTGCCTTCTTTGCTATTCCCTGC
>JAUWNA010000528.1 GCA_030612905.1 Promethearchaeota archaeon | reverse complement strand
TTAGAGGATTATATTGAAGAGTCAAAAGGTGCACCTCAGGTTATCGAGGGAATCAAAGAATTAATGTCTCACAAAGGCTTTCTTTCCGACAAAGAATTAGAAGATATTATAGATAAACATCAGGAATAAAAACTAATCTTTTTTATCTATTAATTTCTCTGGTAAATAATCTCTATGAAAATTCATTTTCGCAAGAAAGTGTTACAACAATCGTAATTAACTCGTCAATTCTCGAGGAGATATCATAAAAATGGTTTACTTAGTCTTATTACAAACGATATCAGCAGAAGAATTTTACATCTTATTTTTTAAAATTATCGTATCGTTTTTCTGTGGTTTTCTTATTGGGATCGAGCGTACAAGAGTCAGCGCACAATATGGTGCCCGGGATCACATCTTTTTTTCAATGATTTCTACATCTTTAATTATATTACACGACAAGTTTTTCCCGGTATCAGAGGGATTTACGTTAATTATAATGTTTTTTGGAGGAATGATAGTTTTTCTATTGATCGGAAGCGTTTATAGATTGTTTCGCGAAAACGATCCTGGTTATACTACTACCCTATCAATGATATTAGCGATGATCGTTGGAACGATGTGTTATTACAATGAGCTCCTTGCCATTGCAATTTCCGTAATATTTTTAATTATCCTTTCTACAAAAAAGCAATTTTATAAAATAAGGAAATTAAAAGATATTGAATGGACTGGAACTGTAGAATTTATAGCAATTGTAGTCTTGCTTTACATTTTAATTCCAGACAATTTTCTGGTTTTTGAGATTAATGTTAAGCCAATAGTATTAGTTTTCATTATAATTTTAGCTGTAAAATATTTTAGTTACTTTATACTAAGAAGCACTTCTGAGAAAAATCTATATTATATTTCTTTTTTAGGAGGTTTTGCTCATAGTGAAGCTACAACAGTCGAATTGGCTGAAGCTGGCGCATCATCCTCAGCTGTTTGGCTGGTAATTCAGACTATGCTAATTAGGATGATAATCGTTTTAATGATTACTCCTACTTTACTTTTTTATGCCTTGTTCCCAATTCTAATTACATCTTTTATTGGGTTAATCGGGTCATTTTTAATATTAAGAAAAAAAGAAACTCAGTTAACTTTAGATAAAATCAAAAACCCTCTCTCAATTAAAGGTGCTTTAATCTTTTCGGGAACGTATCTAATTGGTTTAATAATATCGATCGTTTTAAGTTTTTTTGAAATAAATATTTTTGCTTATTACATTATTGTGTTTGTGATCGGTTTTCTTTCTGGTGGTGCGTCCTCTCTGTTTGTAGCAACAGCATTTTATAAATCCTTAATTAACGAAGGGAATGCGTTAGTGATGTTAACCATCGGTTTATCGGCCGCGATAATAAATAAGATTTTCTATTCAACTCGAGCATTAAAGGAAGATAAAAATAAAAAAGTATATGTTATTCATCTCCTCTTCTATATCATCACAACTATTTTTCTGTTAATCACCATGACCTTTTTAACAATAATTACAGCCAATCTGTCAATCTTCTGAAGAGAAAGATAATAGTGAAATGATTAGATAATGGTTAAACTAACTTGGGAAAATAAGTCAAATATTTCTGAAAATATCAAGGATTTAAAAACAAGATTTCTCAATTATTTTGAAACCGTGGACTTGGGAATTGGAGATTTTCGAGGTAATAATTGGAGAAATATGTTATTTTGGGGGGAAAATCTCAATGTACTCCACTATTTAACGAATAATTTCTCTGGAAAGATCGATTTAATTTATGTTGATCCTCCCTTTTTCTCAGGAAAAAATTACAAAATCAAAATCGAAGAAAATGGGAATCAATACAATTCAATTGCGTATTTTGATCATTGGGACAAAGATATTGATTCTTACTTGCAAATGCTTCGCGATAGGATTGTTATATTTAGGGAATTATTGTCAACAAATGGGTTGTTATTTATCCACTTAGATTGGCACGCAAGTCATTACATTCGAGTGTTGTTAGATGAAATTTTCGGTGCAAACCGATTTGTCAACAGTATAGTTTGGTATTACTACAATAAATATTCAGCTGGGAAGAAGAACTTACCGAGGGCTCACGAT
>JAUWNA010000438.1 GCA_030612905.1 Promethearchaeota archaeon | reverse complement strand
GATTGTAATCTCCTACGATAACAACCTTAGTAAAGGGCTCATATTTAACGTCAGCCTCAAGGCTTAAATCTTTGATAAGTTTACTATCTAAAATCTGCGTACCGGGCATACCCGCATCGTCAGGCATCTTTACTTTAAAATTGTGCCCGTGTACAAACTGTAAACTTGACATAAAGTTATCTATTGGTAATTGACTCGCCTCGTCTACCACAATTAAGTCAAACGCAAAATTGTCGTCCACTCTATCAGGTAGGTAGAACAATTGATGAGCGTTTGCAAACAAAATAAAACTCTCTTCAAGTGATTCTTCTAACATATTAGTTGCTGTGACTGATCTGCTTTGACCGTTTAATTTCCAAGTATTCCCCCTCCTAACTAAATCGTCAACATCTCGACACCCAACTTTCTTTTCTATGGGTTTTTGATATAGAGACCTTAAAAAGATCATCTGGAGGTTTGCGGATTTAACTAATTTGTTCGAACTATCTTTACTATTTCTAATTTTATCTATTATTACACGAAGAGCGGCGTAAGAAAAGCAAGTAACTAAAATTTTTACCGATTTTTGACCCCGCTTTTTGCAACGCTCGTAATATTCGTCTATAAACGCGGCGATTGTCTGCGACTTTCCCGTTCCAGGTGGCCCTCGAATTCCAGATATGACGTTATTCAAAGCGAGTTTAATCGCAGCTTTCTGAGAGAAATCAGGAGTTGGACTAATTGGAGTGATTAATTGATCTGTTGTTTTAACGCTTTTTTCATTAGCTAAATTTAAAACTAATTTTGGAGCAAAAAGATATACAGCGGGGGCAGAAAATTCCCATGAATGTGGCCAGAACAATTTTGGGGTTGAACGAATGCTCCACAGAAAAGCAAGCCTGGCACCTAACCACGAAGTCCCTAACTGATGCCTTTGTAGCAACCCATCCCGACCATAAAGCTTTTTTGACCATGCATCAATTGTAGTGTGATATAAATACCACGTATTAAATTTTTCTTTACCTTGGTATTCTTTATAGAAATTACTGCTTGTTTCTTCGGTAGTTACGACGTATCCCTTTATTTTAGGATACCATATCATTTCTGCTATGGTTACTTTATACGCCTCTACAATTCTACTTAAGGGCATATCGCGGATTTGATTAGGAATTAAATAAACTCTCTGTCCTACCCTCAATTTCATATTACTTGAAAGCCCGATTAAGTTAAAAGCACAATATACGTTTTTTCCATTACCGACATTAATTTGTAAACTATCAACTTGGGCTGCCGCTAATTTACCAATACTAAATTCGGGGTATGTTGTTCTAAGATACTCCGTTTCTAATTCGTCAAAAGCTCCTGTAAACTTTGAGAACAAATACCACACGTGAGAAATTGGATGTAATTCTGAATTGAGAAAAACGCTTTTGAAAACTGATTTTTTAATAACTCTCGAATGTTTTGAGATTATATGGCTGAATTCACCTTGAAATTTCATTCTAAGCCAATTTATCGTGCGAACTTTAAACATCATTTGGCGTCCTATGTTTTTTTCGAGCTCTTGCTTTTTTGTATTATCCTCCTCTACAAGAAATTCGTACCAATTATTAAAATCCATATAATTGAAATGAGGGATCCAATACCTCAAATTTACTTGCGTTCCAAAGCTCTTTTTGGCTATTTCGTGCCATGTGTATGTAATAATTGTCGGAAAACCAAAAATCGTTTCGGCAAAATCTTGTATATTAAACATCTTTTTGTGTTGGTAAGGATGTGCCACTTCAGATTCAGAAGGTGAAAAAAGAGACATGATAGATTCAAAAGCAGAAGCCGCTTTTCGATCCTTGATAATAGAATCAAGGTTTCTTTCAAGCATTTCTTGAAAATTATTTAATTGTCTACGAGACCAGTAAAAGAGACTAGTGGTTGGACCGTAATACCTCCCAGCTTTTTCCGAATCCGTTACCAAGTAATTTTCAATTATGTTGCATAGCTCTAAAAGATAATTTAGCTTAATTATAACTTTTTTAGCGAATTTTGCTTCAGTTTGGTCTTCATTACCCTCGTTCACCATCGCAAACTGATAAATTACTGTTGATCGTTTTCTTATTGAACCGTCCTTCTTTTTTTCACCTTTCAAAAAAATAAGTACCACTTTTAGCCTTCCTAAAAGATATAAAAACATATCAACAATCACTAAAGGAATTTCTCGAGTTAAAGTCTCGTTCAATTCCTTCTGGACTTCCTTTGAGGTTTTAGATCCCTCATAACCCTCTTTCCAAATTCTCCACCAATTTTCGTAAACCAAACTATAAGGCGCTTTAGGCGATACTGACATGTATAAATACAATCCCGCAGCAAATACTCTTTGATTAGCAGGATCGCTTTCCACTGAGAAATTAATAGCAATTGTAGAATATTTAGGAATCGAATATGCGTGTATTTGTCCTGCACGCGGCTTGATTATTTTATCCTCTGAAATAGACCGTGCTTTTAAGTGTAAAAGTGGTAATTCGGGGTAAAGAGATTCGGGCGTATTGCCTATTTTAACGCTCTTCAAGTTATCAACCATGTCACCAATTGTTTTGAATCCACGATCAAGCAATTGCTGAGCAATAGACATAGAAGTATACGGAATAAGCTTTAACGACCACTCTTTAGGAGGTTTTACACCATCCATTCCTAAAGTCTTTTTACAATCTTCAATATAATAACAATATCCACAATTTACCTGAATATTTACTGGAATCGAATCAATCGAACAAGGACATTTCTTCC
>JAUWNA010000459.1 GCA_030612905.1 Promethearchaeota archaeon | reverse complement strand
TAGAGCTTTTAATTTTCTTAAATAATAGTTATCTGAAGTCGTTCTCGTCGTGTTTTTGAGTTTCTTATTTAAAGCTATTCTCGTCTTTTCATCTAAAAAATTGACCGGAATAGATTTATAATTATTAATCAAATTTTTTTTACTAAATTCTCCCGAAGCTTCTTTTTGTTGTTTCAAACTGGCAGTAAGAATTAGATATAAATTTGCGACCCATGTTTCTATTCTTTCTAAATCTCCTTTTAAATAAGATCTATTAATTAACCATTCCCTAAACTCAATAACACTGTTCAAAAAATCCGTTCTTTTATCGGCTTTAATACTTGCGTTTTCATTCTTCTGTACTATTTTACGAACCTTTTGAACTTTCAAATCTTTTCTTTCTTCTTTAGACAGTTTGGCGTATGTGTCCTCTCTTAATTTCTTTTCCTCAGCGGTATCTTTATCGTCCAGCCATTTATCCATTGACATTATTCTAATAATAATTAAAGTTTGATTCTAAAAATTACTTATCTATTAAATAATTAATATAAAGAAAAAATTCCGTTTTAAATTCTGAGAGAGATAGTTTAATATTGATTTAAGTTATTACTATATATAGAATGAGAGTAAAAGGATTGATATTTGATTTTGGTTTTACACTATTTTCCTTTGAGAATCCGTCAATTGAAAAATATTACGATTGCTTTAATCGTGGATTATTGAAATCACTTGATATTTTAAAACAAGAGAAAATTATAGAAGAAAAAGAAATAGATAATTTTATTAAAATATTCAACAGAAAAAGAAATACTTTCTTTAAATCGTCTTTAAAGACGAAGGAAGAATTTCCAACTACACTATTATTCAAAAGCGTGTTGACTACGTTAAAAGAAAGAGGTTATAATATTAAAGACGAGAATGTTAAAGAAGAATTTATAGAGAATTTAGCTGAAATCTATCATTCTTGTGAAGAGGAAGAATGGAAACCCTATAAAGAAACGAGAATCACCTTAGAATCACTATCTAAATCCTCGTACCTAAAAATAGGTCTTATTTCAAATCATCCAAACCATAAAACTATAAAAAATTTGCTCAAAAATAATGAAATGAAACATTTTTTCGATGCAATCGTTACTTCTGCAAAATTTGGTAAAAGAAAACCCAATCCAGATATTTTTTTCTATACATTAAAGAAAATGGGATTAAATAAAGACGATGCAAAGGATTGTATGATGGTGGGTGACGAAGTTGCCGACGCTATTGGTGCTTATAGGGCAGGCATGCAACTCATCTTAAAAGAAAGAGAATACGAATTTCCCTTTGAAAGAGAAATCAATTTGCCAAATTTAATAAAAATAAAATCGATTAAAGAAGTATTAAATTACATAGAATAGATATAAAGTAGCCCAGAGGGGAATTTTTCCTTCTTAAAGAATTTTTGAGAAGATTGAACCCCTGATCACTTGCTTCGCAGGCAAGCGTCTTATCGACTCGACTACTGGGCTAAGCTTTACTGCTTTTCCTATAATAATTATAAACGTGAATAATACTTAAAATACTTTATTTCTCTATTATAATTTACTAAGAAATGTGTAAGGATAAAAACATGTTTGAAAATTATTGC
This sequence comes from Promethearchaeota archaeon, assembly GCA_030612905.1. Classification (GTDB taxonomy): domain Archaea; phylum Asgardarchaeota; class Lokiarchaeia; order Sigyniarchaeales; family SOKP01; genus SOKP01. The sequence continues at coordinate 976 of JAUWNA010000459.1, read as the reverse complement.
GTAATATTCGATATGGACGGTGTATTAGCGGATACTGGACCTATCCATTATGAAAGTTGGGTAAAATTAGCCAAACAGATAGGAGTTAAGTTTTCTAAAAGATTTTTTAACCTCACTTTTGGTCAGCAATCTATTTCAATTACTCGGGAATTAGTAGGTCCAAAGATCAAACAAGAAGTTGTTGAAAAATGGGCAAACCTTAAGGAACTATATTATCGAGAAATGGTTAAAGATGAATTAAAACCCTTGCCAGGTGCGCTGGTTTTAATAAAAGTACTTCACGCTCGTAATTTTAAATTAGCCGTTGGTTCAAGTGGACCACCTGAAAATGTTGATCTATTATTGTCAACATTAGGTATAAAAGAATACTTTGATGTAATCATAACAGCAGCAGAAGTAAAAAATGGAAAGCCAGCACCTGATGTATTTTTAATAGCCGCTGAAAAATTAAATATTAAAGTAGATAATTGCCTCGTAATTGAAGATGCTCCTGTAGGCATAACTGCAGCACGGGAGGCAGGAATGAAAGTTATCGCTTTAAGAACAACACATTGTAATGTAGATCTTTTAAATGCAGATATTGTTGTTCAAGATTTAAGCTCCGTTAACATAAACGATATTTTGAAATTGTTAGATATTAATAAAAATAATCAATCATGAATAAAGTAAAAAAATCAAGAATTTATTATAAAATCTTAACTTGCTCTTGGCATTTTTCTTTCACAATAAGTTTACCTACCTTAGTAATTCGTTGTGCTAATTCAGTTATTTTCCACTTTTCGTGTCCTTTTACATAAGTAGCAAATATGTCTTGTAGAGGATCTTTCCATTTAGAAAGTATGTTCTCAGCTCCCAATTGAACGCCCAAGATGGCTCCTATGTTTCCGCAGTTACAATCGGTGTCAAGTCCCATCATTGCGGCAATGCAAATTGATTTACCAAGAGGGTCTTTCTCATCTTGAGCTCCATATAATAA
>JAUWNA010000557.1 GCA_030612905.1 Promethearchaeota archaeon | reverse complement strand
TACGATTATATAGAATGTTAGGTTGTTTTGAGGAAAAAATTGTAAAACATAGTCCATCCAACTAACCATCCAAACACCCATAGGCGATACTATAGGGTTTAAAAAATTTAAAATGGCTGCAACGATATCTGCAATAGTTTGAACTAAATCAATTGTTTGAAAAATCATGCTTTATCAATACCTCCTAACTGTGGTTTATATCTCTTCTCTCTAATTTTTTCCCGATTAATAATAAAATCGATAAAATCATATCCTTTAAGAACTATTGTAAGAAAATAAACACCCATATATAGCATAACCATATTTTCTACGTTTATAGCTATAAAACCAAAATTTGCTACTTCAATTATTATTTCGAAACGTATTTCTGTAGCTCCACTAAACTTATAAGACCATATATACAAGCAATTTAAAAGTATTTGTATTAGCGAGATAGTACCTTTTCTAATTGACTGTTTAGGAGAAGAATAGTTAAAAAAAGCGCATGCACTAATAAGCAATCCGAATGCAGAAACCCAAAAAATTATTCTATCGTAATCTGGTTGTTCAAGTATAATGTCAACGCCGTTTATCGAAAATTCCTTCATTAAAGTAAAAGTTAAAAATGGAATAACCATCGTCGTTGTTATATAAACGCTCAGATATATTAAACCTTTAAAAATATTGAAATTACGCCCCATTTATATCACCCTCTATGGAAAATGACCTGCCGTAAAGTTAATTATATTAACTGTAAAAGTGTATAGATTAAGTGAATAGGATGCGCTAAATGTAAGGTTTGCGTAAAATTCTAAAGCATAAGGCGCTCTATACCAATCTACTTCTGTGGAAGGATCTGGTAAATTTGCAATAATAAATCCATCTGATGCCGAACCAGTAAGATTCGTTTTCAGAGTGTTACCTTGAGTTATAGTGCCAAAAAATTGCGTTTTATCAAAGATTTTTACTGTAGTCGTATCATTCAATGGTGTTGATGCATCATCGTAAGTCATAGCAACTTGAAAACTTAATTGAATATTTGTTAAATCATATACTCCAGAATTTGAGATGTTAAAAGGAACGTTAATGTACATTCCACTTGGATTAGTAATATCAAAATTCGCAGTTATATCTCCATCAGGTATGTTAACATTATTTACATTAGGATCAAAAATTGTCATAGCAGAGAAACCACCTAAAAGAGACACAGCCGATAATGATAGCGTGAAAACTAGTAAGAAACCTCGTACAATCCATCTAAAAAGTCGTGAATACCTCATATTTATCACTATTTATTTAATCTTTTTTTATTAGATATAGTAAGTTAACAATGAAAAGATAAAGGATGTTTATAAATTTAATTTATTGTTAAGTTTGACAAAAGAAGGGAATTTTTTAAATACGGCACGGGCACAACCGTGTATCGCTTTATCTTCAAAAATTTTCAAGATAAGTTCATCTATTAACCGTATACATTACTTCGAATCTTTTTTTACTTTGAATTTTTTTTTATGAACAACAAACCAACTTTTTTACCTTCAACTTCTCCTATTGCCGCGTCCACTATAACTAATGGGTTTTTTTCTAATTCAGGAATGATTTCTTTTTCGATGTAAACTTCCACAGGCTGGTCCTTAAAGTCTTCGTTTTCAACGTCAATATCCTTCCATTCGACAAAATCGTGGTCATCTAGGAGCTTGTATTTTTCTACTAACTCGACAAAATTCCCACAGAAGCACATTGTTCACGATTCAGCGGAATGATAAAAAAGCACACATACTAATTTTTCTGATTCCATTTTTTGTTGTTCTTCAAAAATATACTCCAAAGCCGTTTTTGAGAACGATAATTTAAACAATCTTTAC
>JAUWNA010000429.1 GCA_030612905.1 Promethearchaeota archaeon | reverse complement strand
ATAGATAATTTTCGTTTAAAAAAATAATCCCTTTTAGCGTTTCAGATGCAGAATTATCGCCAATGGAGCCGTCGTCCATAAAACCACCTTTAGTTTCAAATAAAATCGGGCTTTCCTCTCTATAAGTAATCCTTGTTAGTTGTCTAAAAAGTTCTCCTGTTGATTTTTTTGACGCAGAAAGCGAACTATTTTCTTTCTTATGGGGATAAAAAGTATAAACGATTCCTTGGACGCTTATTAATTCGATCGTTGGAAGTTTTAATCGATTTCTTATAGAAAAATTTTCAATATTGTGTATTCTCAATTGAAATAATATGTTATCTTTTTCAGATTTAAAAGAAAACTCCTTGTCAGTTAACGTGATGGTACCTCTGGATTTTTTTGAAACAAGAGACAAGTATGAAGTCTGCCCAGTGGTAAAGTTACCAAAGGATTCAAAAAGGGTTACCATTTCAAGTCAATAATAGAAATTTAGTCATATATAATTTGACATATTAAAAATGATTTTACACTAATTCTATTTGAGCATTTCAAATTTGATTAATTTAATAAAAAAAATGTAATAAAAAAAAGGGGGAAATTCAAATCAAAACCAATAAAAAGTAAAAATTTTCTCCCAAGAGCATTTTGTGCGTTTCTATTATTCTGATATTTCCTTTAATATATTTTTATTTTTGATGCGTGTTCTAAACTACTACTACGTTAATACTTAATAACGTCTTGATTTATAATCTTCGCGTGGTCCTCTTTCGACTATAGTTAAGTCAGTTGCTTGAGGTCCTTTCTGACCATCTGTGATCTCAAATTCTACGATATCTCCTTCATAGATGATCTTAAATTCGTCATCATCTCCTTTGATTGCTGAGAAGTGAACGAAAATATCACCCGAACCGTCTTCACGAGTTATAAATCCAAAGCCTTTACGGCTGTCAAACCATTTAACTGTTCCTTTTACCATTTTTAAAACCTATTAGAGCACATGTCAATATCTGTACTCTTCACATTAGAAGTATATACCATTAATAATAAATTTTGCTAAATTTTGTTAAAAAAACACTATCCGAGATAAGGTTTTTAGTAGTTTTTTAGTTGATAAATATCAACCGAATTTTAAAAAGTTATAAGTAAGATTTGATTTAAAATATTATTATGTCGTTTGCAGATGTAAATGGAACATCACTTTTTTACGAAGTAAGTGGAGATGGATACCCTCTTGTATTACTTCATGGTTTTGGCGCAAAAAAGGAAGTTTGGATGGCTCAAGTTGGTGCCTTGTCAAAAGATTTTAAAGTTATCACTTACGATTGCCGTAGCACCGGAAAATCAGAACGCCCTAAAGATCCTTACACGATGGATACATTAGTTGAGGATTTAAAAGGTTTATTGGACTTTCTAAAAATAGAAAAAGCAAATTTGATGGGTCAATCGATGGGTGGTTGGGTGACTCAGAATTTTGTGTTAAAATACCCAGAGCGTGCCAATAAATTGATTTTAGTTGGAACTAATCATAAAGGAGCAGGTATTCATATGATGGAAGGAAGTATGAGTAGGTTTTTTGAACTTCGGAAGGAAAATAAAGAGCAAGCTTTTTGGGACTATTGCAAATTAACACATTATAGGGCGTTTATAAAAGAAATGAAAGCAGACCCTAAAAAGAAATTTCATGGACTATGGTCCGCAGAGGATTTAATCAAAGAGACTACGGAAGATCAAATGACCCCTAACGACTATAAGCTTTTAGCGGATGCAATTGATGCGCACGATACAACGGACAAGCTTTCCCAAATTTCTCATCCAACTTTATTAATCGCAGCTTCCAACGATAAACTTTCTCCAAAGTTGGTAATGGACGAGTTAAACGATAATCTTCCAAATAGTAGAATAGAAGTTATTGATAAAGCAGGTCATCACGTGTTTTTAGAATACGCTCCTCAGGTAAACGAGTTAATTATTGATTTTTTGAACGAATAGGCTAAATTACTTCTTTTTTTTTTAATTTTTGTATTAATTATTTAAGATTTCTAATTTTTAATAACGATGTTTTTAAAATTTGTTGCAACAATTTTATTTAAGTAATAATTCTCCTAACATAGATTAAAGAAAAATAACAAATTATTCGTGGATGGCTTTAAATGGCAGGTTTGAACGATTTAACCGTTTCCCTATTGGACCGGTTAGCTAAAGAGTGTGGGATTAAACTTAAAAAAAGCACTAAGAAGACAGAGAAAATTGCCACTATAGAAAATGCTGGTATTGAAGAAACATATCTTGAACAACTCCTAAATAAATATTTAGCACAAAAATCTATTCCAAGAAAGACTAGTAAAGACGCAATATCAGAATTGAAAGGAAGAGTTAAATTACTCGAAGAACAGGTTAGGTTTTTAATGTCAGAAATAAGCGTGTCTAAAGTTTCTCTAACGAAGAAAGACGATCGCGATATTATTACAGTAACGACTGATCTAGCTGATATTAAGAAATTTATTAAATCTATTATTTCGCCTGGAGAGTCTATCACAATAGACGAGTTGATAGAAATAAAAGAGATTCAAAAAATACCATTAATCGCGTTAAAGCATTCTATTTACGACCTGATTGAGGAAGGTATATTTGAGGGCGCGCAAGGTAATTCTAAGCAGAAAATTGGGGGAAAAATCGGTACTTTAATCCGGAAATAGAAAAAAATTTTATTTATCATTTTTTTTCCAAATTACAATTGAGACTGCGCTAATAATCGCGATAAGGCTTGGATATATAATTATTTCCAATAACGAAGGGTTTGCGTTGTATCCAAATAAGGCTTTT
>JAUWNA010000511.1 GCA_030612905.1 Promethearchaeota archaeon | reverse complement strand
ACAAGCAGCAGATATTGGGGGTGGATTAGTTTCGACGATAAGTATCCTTGGAGCTTTGCTTGAAAGAGATAAGAACCCCACCAAAGAAGGGCAATTTATTGACGTTTCTATGACTGATTGTGTTTTTTCTTTCATGCCAATGGCGGCTGCCTTTCACTTTTCTAAAAATTTGAATGACGGAACAACTAAGCCAATAAATCCTCTTCATGGTGATGTTCCCGTCTATTCGATCTATAAGACTAAGGATAATAAGTACTTATCTGTTGGCGCTATTGAAATAAAATTTTGGCGTGGGGTGTGTGAAGGTCTGGGACGTGAGGATCTAATACAGAAGGGGAATGCTCTAGGAGAAGAAAAAGAGAAAGTATTTCAAGAAATACAAAAAGAATTTTTAAAGAAAACTCAAGATGAATGGATGGAAATTTTCGCTAATAAAGACTCGTGCGTTATGCCAGTTAAAAACTTTGGCGAAGCTTGCGAAGACCCACAAATTATAGAGCGAAAAATGGTTGTTGAGATAGAACACCCTATATTTGGAAGCATCCAAAATATTGCTTCACCAATCAAATATTCTCGCACGCCTTTAACGATAAGAAACTTAGCCCCAAAAATGGGAGATAATACAAAAGAAATTCTCCAGTGGCTTAATTACACACCTGATGAAATTAAAGGTTTCAAAAAAAGAGGTACAATTTAAGATATTTGGGGAATTTAACTAAACTAAAAATTAATTATTGATTGACAATGACCAAGGAAATTGAATTCTTAAAAAACATCTTAAAAAAAGACAATGCTAATTCTGCTATATGGATCAAGTTAGGATATGCATACTTTCAGAACGAGGAATTTAGCAACGCAATAAAAGCTTATTTAGAGGGGTTAAAACTAGATCCTAAAAACGCAATCTCCTGGCATAATTTGGGGTATATCTATTATGAAATTGAAGATTATGAGAAAGCGATATCTGCTCTTAACAAAGCTTTAGAGGTTAATCCAAATTTAGCAATTTCTTGGCGAGAGCTAAGTTCAATATATTTAGATACAGATGAATTCAATAAATCTATAGAAGCTAGTAAAAAAGTTTTAGATATTGACCCCAAGGATGAATGTGGATGGACTAATTTAGGTTCTGCGTATTATAATATAAAAAAATACGATGATGCGATATTAGCTTTAAGGAAAGCATTGGAGATCATTCCTGGTTTGAATTTTACAAAAGAAATCCTTGATTTGGCAGAAAATGCTATAAAGAAGAAGTGAGAACTTTAAATCTAATATTTTCATTTCAATTAAACATAATTTTATTTAAGAAAATTATAAAGAAGTTAGTAATACCTCATCTAAGGTAAAACAAATCGCACAAGAGAATCTTAGAAAAACGGGAGTTATCTAGTAATCAAAAATTTCTCCCAAATCTTTTTTAACATATTTTGATATTATAATAATTATCAATTAAGTAATCCAATAAATGTGAATTTAAATTGTCAAATTTAGAAAAACAAGGTAAAGTTAAAAAAGAATCTAATTACATTCTCGAACCCTCTCAACGTAAGGTTTTTATAGAGAAAATACTTCCAACCTTGCTAATTGGTTCAATAATTTGGTTAATAGGTGAAATAGTATTCAGTTTTTTTTTTTCTGAAGCCCAACTCACGGGAACATTTCTAGCATTTTACATTTCAATGATAGTTGTTGACGCGGTTTTGTTTTTATTATTATACTTCGTTGCGAAATCAAATAAGATTCTACTCGGACTCGTAATATTTTTCTTGTTCTGTTTTATTGCGGGAATTATTAGCATACCAATAGTTATTTATAGTGAGTTCCTACCTCAAGTCCATATGTTTGTTTTTTTAGCAGTTGGAGCTAATTCGGTTGTTTATATAATAGCCCTTACATTGAGATACAGATATTTTGCTAAGGGATATATATGGGCCCATGTTGTGCTTTTTATATTTGGGTTCCTATTAGTAGAAATTATTTTTATTATTGTTTTTAGCATTCAGAACTATTTACTAACAATTCCACTTACGTTAGCTTATATTTGCGTAGTTGTTTTGACGGTAATGTTTTATGGAGCAAAAGCAGTAAAAAAAGTAGATACAATCCCGTGGTTATTAGTAGCTTATAAAATATTAGGAATAATGCTGTTAGTTATAATTATAGCCTTAGCATTTGTAGTTATTGTCCTTATTATAATAGCGCTAGC
>JAUWNA010000451.1 GCA_030612905.1 Promethearchaeota archaeon | reverse complement strand
ACTATTTTAAGTTTTGTTTTTATTATATTAACTCTCAAAAGTTTCCCTCATTAATATAATCTAAGTAAAACGGATAAAAATCTTCAAATTCTTCAATAATATCATTCGCAATTTTGTATACCTTAAATTCATCCCTCATATAAAGAAATTTACCTTTAAGTATTTCAACTTGGACATAAATAGGAAGTAATTGAAATATTTGAATATCGAATTTCTCATCTAATTTCTTCAATAAATTTAAGCGTATTTTAGCCAATTCCTTTTTTTCATCTTCGATATATATACAAATATCAATATCACTATCTTTATAAAAATAATCACTCAAAGAAGAACCATACAATACGATAAATTCAATTCTGGGATAAATTTTTTCCTTTTTTATTAGTTCTAAAAATTCCTCAATTGATTGTTAAATATCTTTATCCATAATAACATAATGTTTTAATTAAAATATAAAATCATCTATAAATTTTTAAATTTATAGTACGTCCAGATTTTAAGTAACTGTTTCTTTCTGGGAAGATTTATGAAAGTTTTTTGACAATTAAAAATATTTTAAATTAGAAGTATAATTTTAAGAAATGATGTAAAATGGGTAAAACTAAAAATTTATTCAAATGGTCTTCAGAGATATCCGAGGAGGGCATAGAATTTACGCAACCGGATATTATGTTGAAGTTAATATCTACTATAGACGATCGAGGTTGGCCCCATGTAACTCTAATTGCAAGTAATCGAGCTATTAATAATAAACAAATAGTGTGGGGGGCTTTTACCGAAGGTACGTCAAAGAAATACGTTAAAAAGAGGCCAAAACAAGGAATCTTTATAATGACTGCTGAAATGCCATTTAAATTTATCCAGGTTAAAGCAGATTTTACTCATACTGCCACTGAAGGAGAAGATTTAGAATATTTTAACAATTCACAATTGATGCGCTACTTTACTTATGTAAGAGTTCATACAGCGTACTACAATAACATAGTAGCTGTGACGCCTGTAAGAAATTTACCCTTGTTTGGCGTCGTAAAAGGAATAATTAAGGATATGATTGGGAAAGGCGGAGCGAAAACAAAACTTGACGAAAAGCGTTTAAATGTTCTTGGATACAAATTATTCGCGGACTTAATCGCCGTTAGAGTAATTGCGTATATCGACCCTGCTGACGGTTATCCAACTATGGTTCCTTGTATTCAACTTCAAGCGGCCGATCACAACAGATTAGTGTTTCCTCCTTCTGTTTTGAAAGATGATTTATACAAGATACCCGTTAACTCAAAAGTGGCTGTTTTTGGAATGAATTTTGATTTTTATAATCAAGTCGTAAAAGGAACATTTACGGGTTTTAAGAAATTTAGAGGGATTAAGTTTGGAGTTATAGAGATTGAAGAAATTTATAATAGTACTCCGCCCGTAGTAGGAAAGATTTATCCCGAAATTGAAACTCGACCTAAGGTTACTGACTTTCACTTGTAATTGTATTTCATTTTCTTAATTTATTAAAAAAAATTTTGAAAATTTTATTACTGATTTTGTTTTTTCTAAACTAACGTTAATATTTACTATTTGTTACTAAATTTAGGAGATTCATATTGTTATGAGCGAAAAAATGAACATACTTTTTATTATTACAGATCAGCAGCGTGCTGATATGTTGGGTTGTTATGGCAATAAAATTATTAAAACCCCCAATTTAGATAGGTTTGCTAAGGAAAATATAAGATTTTCTAACGCTTTCTGCGTATGTCCTATGTGTATGCCTAATAGAGCCACGATGTTAACTGGATACTATCCTAACGTTCATGGCGTGAGAAGTAACGGGATAAATTTGCCAAAAGATATACCGACAATAACTCAAACGCTTGTAAAGAGAGGGTACCATACTATTAATGTAGGTAAAACTCATTACAACACTTGGACGCCAAGATACGACACAAAAATACAATCGGCAGAGGATTTTCAAGATTGGAAATCGAGAAACCCTAAAGGTAATCATCTAACGCATGAGAATTTTCCACTCCCCTATTATGGGTTTGAGGAAGTCGATTTAGTTGTAGGACATGGTAACGCATGTTCGGGACGCTATCTTGAATGGATAGAAGAAAGAGACCCTAAACTTGCGAAAAAAATTGTAGAGGCGTATTCCAATAAAGTACCTTGTCTCGATATTTTTAATGAAAGTTGGGTTCCTATAGAGCTTTATAATACCACTTACATTCAAAATAATACGATATCATTTTTAGAAAGATACTCTAAAGGAAAATATGGAGAGAAACCTTTCTTTTTACACTGCTCTTTTCCCGATCCTCATCAACCAGTCTCACCACCTGGAAAGTATAGAGATATGTATAAACCAGAGGACATGGTACTTCCTGAGAATTTCCATAATATAAAGAACTTGTACGAACACCCTTATTTAAAAGAGCATTTAGAACATCCTCCCGCTAAAGACGCATTATTACGCGAAGAAACAGAAGAAAATATAAGGAAGTTTATCGCTCTCAGTTACGGTTCTGTTTCTTTAATCGATCACGCTGTAGGTCAAATTTTAGCTTCGTTGGAAAAGCTCGGATTAGCAGATAATACGATGGTGATTTTCACTTC
>JAUWNA010000527.1 GCA_030612905.1 Promethearchaeota archaeon | reverse complement strand
AAGGAAATAAGTGAATTGGATATTGAATATGTACTAAAATTAATAGCAAATAACGGCTTTCCATTAGTGCTTTCCGTATATTTAGTATGGAAATTAGAGTTCTTTATTACCGAAATAGTGAAGAATCAAAAGGAATTTTCCCACAATGTTACTGCTGAAATCAAGGAAATCAAACAGACAATCAACGAATTACGGGTTGATTTTGCTAAAAATCAATGAAACCGTTGAAATATAAGGGTTTCGGCGTTTTTTCTAAAACCTTCAAATTTGGCGTATACGAGGCGTATTTAAAAAATACGATGAATCATACCAGCCACCTTAAAATAAGCGCTAAAAACACCCTTAAATTAGCTTTTATTTTTCGTAGTTCCTGAAATCCCCCGCTTTTAGCCCTCTTTTCTCTAATATTCTCTCTTTTTATCCTGAATCCTCTAATTCTCTTGTATCTTTGCCAAGACATTAAAGGAAAGATATTAAGACATAATTTTTAATAGCAAAATTGCTGTAATAATGAATTATAAGGTGTTCTAGTATATTTTACAAGGATGTTTGTCAAATTAATGAAAAAGTAGTAATATAAAAACAATTAAATAAAAAGTCTTATAAAATTTAATTATTATAAAATAACATGAAAAAAATAAATGAAAATATCATAAATAAACATATTTTAGAGGTTCGACATAAACCATATATGAAATTTTTAGATATTAAAGGAGAAATGTCTAACTTTATCATAAAACTAAGGAGGTTTAATTTCACATATTGGCATATATCTGATAATAGACTTGATTTTATGGATACTTCTGGAAAAATAAAAACTTTTGTAAGTTTAACGAATTTTGGAATTGTAATGGAAAACTCCCCTTCTTTAAATTATTTTAAAGATCAATCTATTTTATTCCTTAATAATATATTAGAGTTTCCTGGCTTTTCAGATAGAGATATAACCAGGTTAGGCACTAGATCTTTTTTCCTAGTAGATAGAAAGCTAACATTTAACGATATAAAAAGAAAATACCAGGATAAATTCTTAGATTTAAACCCCAAATCAAAGGACCTATTTAACGCAAATTTAATTGACATAGGAGCGCCTTTCTATTTTGAAGAAAATGATGACAAAAAAAGTGGCTTTAATACTAGGAGTGGTCCGATGAAAAAAGACCAAATGAATAGAACCTTTGTCGATTCAAAATTATATCCAAATAATATTTTCCCAGAATCAGCTTTATTTTTCGATATAGATTACTTTACAAAAGATATTGGCAAAAAAAACAAAGAAGATTTGCTCAATATAGTCAAAAAGAATATTAATAGATCTACCGATATATTTATTAAGTTTAAAGACTATGTTTTGGAATAAATCGTAATGTCAAATTATAAAATAGCAAATTATAAAGACACTGAATCCGCAACTGACGAAACCAAAATTCCTGAGATATATGAAACAACGGAAGCAGAAAAAGAAAGCGAAACATTAGCAGGAACTCCGCCGAGCAAAGATTATGAAAAAATTACTGGTAGAACCCCTACAGACCTAGCTTTTCTTTTTATTAATAAAATTGATGGTAATATTTATACAATCATTGCTTCGTTTTTTGCTGTATTGTTATATGGCATAGCCATAAGTACGGGACACCTCAGAAACATAGAAGATTTTTTATGGGCAACGCTCGCAATTGTAGTTACATCATCAATTATTCCTTTGTGGGTTTCCTTACGTAATTTATTCAAAAAGAAAACATAATAAAAACAAAATTTCAGTTAGTGTTTTTATTATGTTTTATCGTCCTTTTTGTAAATTCACTTCATCTAAACACCCTCTATTAAAAAATATCCCCTGCAAAATACTTTTAAGGTTAATTATTAGTTTAATATATTAGAAATTTTTTATTGATAAAAACATGCATTGTCTTTTCTTCTTTGTATCAAATATTCAAATAAATTCTTATGACTTTATAATAAAATTTAATATATATGAGTCCACTCTAAAAAGTCAATTATAGGATAAATTATTTTTAATTTTAAGACGGAGAAGTTGTATAATAAAGGAAGTCAACACAGAGGAGGAATAGGAAAAATGTTTCGCAAAAATACAACTCATCTACAAACA
>JAUWNA010000362.1 GCA_030612905.1 Promethearchaeota archaeon | reverse complement strand
GATTAAAAGAATTAGTTAATAAAATGAAATTGTTTTAATTATTTAAATAAATAAAGAATTGCTTTTTCTCGCGATTGGTCTAATCATTATCAAGATGCAATTCTGAGTTCCTTTTTAGCAGCGAAATTCGAGGCAACCGTTCCATTTCGTTCGTACACGGTTGGTTTAGTTTCGAGCTCGGAAAAGCTCAAAATAGCTTTTTTATCGATCCACGCTACTTGTCCATCGTTCGTAAGGCATATAAAGTTCTCTTCCTCCGAGCTAAGCTCGTTTAACTTGTTTTCGCCGAGTTCGTATTCTATCCGGAGACTCCTGCGACCAAGACCTAATAAGAAGGTCAAAAGCAAAATAGGGGGCGTATTAGATGAGTGCTTTACGCACTACCAAAAGACAAAAATCTAGGGAGGCGCAGGAGTCACGGTTATATTTTCCCTATTTTATTTCTATTAATTTTTTAATTTTTCAAAAGATATACTACTGTCGAATTTTATCTTTCTATGGAATAACAATTATTTCGCGAGTATTTAAATCTTTTCACGTAGCCGGTTTAATGTGTCGCCACAATTTTTCCTTTTTATATCAACAGCTTGAACTTTAATTTTTTTTTTATAATTAATATTAATTTATTTTAATTGTAATAGATTTAATCAAATAACTGTTTTCTTATTTTAAATGCTATACTTTTATAACTTTACCTTTGTATTGGTATATTTAATGATATTAGATAATTGTATCTAATTTTGGATTAATATTTATACTCCAAGAGAAGATATTTGGTACAGATATTATATTCATTGAAATCATAGTCAACGCAAGAGGATAAAAAATAAATAAGCAATAATGCGGAAAAATGTCTGAAGTAAAAAATTTCTTAAAAGTAAGAATATCGAAAAACAAAATTAATCTGAAAGTAAAGTTACCAGCATAACCAATGAACGATCGAATTGACTTTAGGCCGTTAGAAAGCCTAGCGGACGAGTGGAGCGAGGCTAAAGCGAACGATTTGTTCCGGGACTACCTCAAAAAGCTAGAAAAATACCTTGAAATAGCGCCGGTTGAAAAGCACGTATCGATATCTATGGCGAAAGATTAAGACTTTGTAGAAATTCTTCGATTTTTTATAAATAAACTGTTTAGCGTAAAAGAGATTTACGATTACTCCAAATTATATCAATAAAATCATTTAGAAAAAAAAGAAAATAATTAAAAAATTTCTATAAAATTAAATAAGATAATTTTTATTTTTTTATTGAAGAAAAAGATAAAAGTGACATTTTGGTTTAGATAATTGATAATAAAAAAAATTAAAGAGAAGTGAAAATTTTTACATCAGAAGAGATAAATAGTAATTTAAATTCGGAAATTGAGGATTTAAAGAAAAAATTAGAAGAAGCTAATGCTAGAATTGATAATCTTGAAAAAGAGTTGAAAAATAAAGAAGGAGAATTATCAGATATATCCAAATTCACTAATGAAAAGATTACAAGTCTATCAACTGAACTAGAACAAGGAAAAAGAAAAATTTCAGAATTAGAAAAAAGTTTAACCGAAGCTAATAGTACAATCTCTACGAAAGATGACGAAATTAATAAATTAAGAGCCGACCAAGAAAAATTTGCGACATCTGTGGAAGAAAGTAATAAATTGAAGGCTGAATTTGATGATTTAAAGAATAAAATGTCCAAAATAGAGGAAGATAACGCTAATTTATCCTCTCAACTTGCGGAATTAAATAATTTACTTTCGCAAAAAGATACTGAACTTCAAGAACTTAACAATACTATTTCTGAAAAAGATAAATTAATAGAAGAACAGGCAGGTCAGCTTGAAGAACTCAAAGCTAAATTATTTGAGTTACAACCTCCAGAAATACTTACGGGTGAGGTTACGACCGAAGCACGAGTGAAATGCATTAATTGCGGTGCTGTCGGTAAAGACATAAAAGTCGTAGAAGATAAATCAAAAGTTTTAAGCTATATAGGTGGTGCTCCGATGTACGCAAAGAAACATGTTTGCAAAAGATGCGGATATGAATTCTAGCGCGCCTTCGGAAAATGCATTGGAATGATTTTATGAAATCAATTATATTTAGAAAAAATACTTAATTTAATCTCTTAAGTGATAAAAATAATAGGATGCTCTTCGTGTAAACTTTTAAAAAGGGTTAATAGTTCCATATTTTTACATTATTGATGTAATCAAGTAAAACCTAACTTATTTCTTGACGGAATTTAGACGAAGACCATGCGTTTGGTGGGGATTACTTTCAATTTTTTATGTAGAGGAAGCCTTTTTCAAATCAGTTAACGTTTTTTGTAACGCCTTTATTTCCGTGTTTACATCTTTAATTCTTTTCTTTTTTTCGCTATCTAGTTCCTTCAATTTTAGGTTTAACGTTTTCTCTTTTTCATTAATTAATTTTACCGATTCTTTTTTTAATCCTTTTAGAGAAGCATTTAATTCCTTCTTTTTTAAACTCCATTCATCAGCTTTTTCTACTGCTTCATTTAACTCTTCTTGTTCGGCATTTAGTTTAGACTTAATCTCGTTGAGTTTAGGGTCGAGTTTCAGCTCAACTTCGCTTTTAATAGAAGAGCTCCTCTCTTTAAATTCTTCTTCAATTTTACTTATTTCTTCCTTTTTTGAATTAATTTGGTTTTTAATTTCATCTTCCGACGTTAAATTACACCTCATTTAATATTTTTAACAATTTGGGCACTATAAGCCAAATTATTAATTATTTGGTTCGTATTTAACTCTTAGCATTTCTACATTTCTCTACGAAAAAGGTCGAACGTAATTAAACTGACCCTCTCTGGATTTTTAGAGGTGATTCTAGTCCTTTTCTTTAACGTTATGGAATGGTAAAAACGTGCCAAATGAAGATCAAAAGAAATCTAAAAAACAATTTGGTCCGAAAACAGGAGATCCTGAGAAGTTTGAGACATGGGAAGAATTCTGGAACGCGTGGGTTAATCAAATTCGATTTACGATCAAACATACCGCTGAAAATTATAATATTCTAGAGCAGTTGAGATCAGAATTTTTACCCACTCCTTCTGTATCCACAATTGTAAGGGGATGTGCTGAAAAAGCGTTAGATGTGCGTAGTGGAGGCCCAGAATTAAGATATATCGCAATTGAAGGCGTAGGATATGCTACGACCGTAGATTCATTATTAACAATTAAAAAGTTTGTGTATGATGATAAAAAATATACCATAGCGCAAATTAAAGAAGCGTTATTAAACGATTACAAAGGAAATAAA
>JAUWNA010000549.1 GCA_030612905.1 Promethearchaeota archaeon | reverse complement strand
TTATTATTCTTTTTATTTTTTACTTTTTTTATATTAATATTTTAAAAAAGAGATTTTTTAAATGATTTAATCGGTAATTCCATTTTCTGTTATTGAAAATACAGCTTCTCCTTCGGGTAGATGAGGTGCATCAATCATTTTCGCTACTCTCTGTTCGCCTTTACCTTTCCTTAAATATACTCTGATTGTTGATCCATGGGCTACTATATTCCCTCCTGCCGCGACTGTTGGGTTTCCATAAAAAACATCTGGTTTTGATTGAACTTGATTTGTTACAATAACACATAACTCAGGGAAAATATCTGTTAAACGTAATAAATCGTGTAAGTGAGTATTAATCGTTTGTTGTCTGACTGCTAAAGTGCCTCGACCTACATATTCGCTTCGGAAATGTCCAATTAACGAATCTACTATTATCAATTTGATGTTTTTCTCTTTGATAAGATTAGTAGCTTCTTTTGTTAGCAAGATTTGATGATCAGAATTGTAAGCACGACCAAATATTATGTTTTTCAAAATCTTTTTGTGATCTAAATCAAGTCCTTCAGACATCTGTATAATTCTTTCAGGTCTAAATGTTCCTTCAGTGTCTATATACAATGCATTTCCATTGAGACCACCATCCTCCTCGGGTAATTGAACATTAACGCATAATTGATGGGCTATTTGGGTTTTACCGGTCCTGAATTCGCCAAAGAACTCAACTACACATCCAGTTTCGATTCCACCTCCAAAAAGATCGTCGAGCTCTTGACTGCCTGTCGTGATTCTCGAGATATTCTTTCTGTACGCCCACACATCTTCAGCAGACTTGAAGCCGATTTTTAACTGGGACATACTAGCTTTAACTAATTTAGCAGTTGTTTTATCTCCAAGCCCAGATTCATTTTGAATTATCTTTGGGGGCGTATAAGCGATGGACTCAAGGCTACTAAATCCCGCTTTAATCAATTTTTTAAGTGTAGCCTCACCTACCCCAGGAAGCTTTTTAACCGCTTCTACACAAGCATTTGCGTCATTGATTATGACTTCATCACTATCTGAATCTGAATCTAATTCTAATTCTTCTTCCATCTCATCTAATTCGATAGTAATATCTTCCTCTTCCTCTAAACCTTCAAAAATCTCTTCTACTTCAGATTCAAGTTCTTTTTCATTGCTTTCAGATTCTTCTTCGATTTCTTTTTTATCTGTTTCAAACTGGGCAAATTTTAAATGCTCCTTGTATATTTTACCTTTAGTATGGTTTCTTTTACATTCTTTACAGAAATAAGGCTCTCCGTTCCCAGATGGGCCTCCATTATTCATTTCGCTTGCTTTAGCCATTATAAATCACAATTTATTAAAATTTAGTGTAATTTTTATAGTTCTTAATGATTATTTTATAGATATAACAAAAGCTATTTTAAAGAAAATAGACCTCGAATTTTTCAATTTTTAGACTTATTAAGTCTTTAATAATTAATAACTAATGACTAATACAAGCTTTTAATTTGTTCCGAGATTTTTCTCATTTCAACGAAGCAAGTGTCCATTCGAGCGTCATTATCTAAACATACTGCTAAAATCAATTCACTTCCAGCCTCCATAACTATAAAATTGCCTATATCACCTTGCAAAATACAGAGATCAAGCTTTCCGGATTTTAATTCTATTAATACTCGCTCCGCAACGGAGAGAATTGTTGCCGTCATCGCAGCTAAATTTAAATCAGATATCTCTTCTTCTAAAATCGAGTGAACAATTAAACCTTCTATTGAAACGATCGCCGCAGATCTAATACCATCGATACACTCGTATAAATCTTCTAATAAAAAGAGATATTCTTCTGACATAGAAACGATAATGAAATAGTATGAGTTTAAAACATTAATGATATTAAGTATTCCTTTTCTAATAATGTTTTTTTAAATAGGATATTTCACAAGTCATATTTAGAAAAAAAAATATT
>JAUWNA010000318.1 GCA_030612905.1 Promethearchaeota archaeon | reverse complement strand
TATCAATAAAAAAAGTCCTGCTGCTAGTCCAACTCCTAATGCAGCAAAAAACTCCCCTATATTGTCTGCTTGCAATTCTGGAAAAGCAAGATCATAAAATATGAAAACTCCTGTATCATCAACAAAAAACAATAAAATTCTTGATCCAATTGTAATGAGTAATAAGATACCTGCTGTCATCATAAACCTTTCTCTGAGTTCCATTAACTTATAAACCTCCAATATTGGATTAATTGTAAACTTAAATAAACAATGATTACAAAAAATAAGGATAACGAACAATATAAAATCTTTGACATTTTGGTTAAAGATTAAGATAAAAAACTATCAAAAATTCATTTAAGTTTACCCTATTTCCTTAGAAAAAAATTATCATGCATTAATCTTATCTTTAGAAGGATTAGACCTATTATTTTTAAAGACTTGATATTGATCCTTTATCTCATCAAGATCTACGGTAATGAGTGTGTGAAGATGATGTTTTCTTTCAAAAAGCTCAATTTTAGTTTGATTTAGGGGATTATTTGCGTGAATTACTACATATTCCTTACATTTAATACATGCTCGAGCTCTCATAATACTTCCTCAACGCTCTATCTTAACTCTATAATTATTACAAATCAAATGAATAAGAAATTATTGATTATTTTTTAGAAATGTTCGTGTTGATCGAACATAATATAAAAAGAGGTAATTTCTATTCTATAGACCAAACTCAATTTTATTTTTTACAATTTCTTCTTTAATATCACAAGTTTCTTTCAAGCAGATCGTCCACACTAAATATCCATTAGTTTTGGTATCGTCGAGTCATACAAATCTTTCATCTTATCGACATTAAGTTTAATTTCTTGAGATTTTAAACCTTTTATATTGATTTTAGGTCTATTGATTATGACGCCTAACTTTTTAACTATAATTTTAAATTTTTCAGCCAGAATCATAATTTCCTCAAAATCTTTTGGAGCAGTTTCTATGATAAATCTCCCTACAGATTCGCTAAATAAAAGCTTATCGTCTCTTAAATTCTTGTCATTGTAACTGTTTAAGTCTAAATCTGCTCCAAGTTTATTTTTAAAACACATCTCGGCAATTGAGATTATTATACCTCCCTTGTTTACATCGTGATTGGCTTTAATCATTTCTTTTTCATACAATTCAAAAATAAAATCCCATCTTGCCTTGATTTTTTTTTCATCAACTTTAGGAGGAAGTCCCCCTTCAATATCATATAGAACTGAATGATATTCTGACCCGCCTAGTTCATTTTCGGTTTCACCAATAATAAGAATGTCATTTCCTACATTTTTAAACGGTAAAGTTATTATATTTTCAACACCATCAATTATACCAACAATCATAATTACGGGTGCAGGCTTGATTGCCGTTTTATTGACCTCGTCTTCGTTATAAAATGAAACGTTTCCACCCACTACAGGGATTCTTAATTCTTTGCAAAAATCAGCCATACCTTTTACGGAATTTGCAAAATACCAGAAAGATTCGGGAATTTCTGGATTTCCAAAATTACAGCAATTTACCATAGCTTTTGGTCTTGCACCATTTGCTATTACATTCCCACAAACCTCTACAAGACCTCCCTTGGCTCCTTCGTATGGATCTAGGAAACAGTGTTTTGAATTCGCTCCAACGCTTGATGCTAAAAATTTGTTAGTTCCAATTATTCTAAGCACTCCCGAGTCACCTGTTCCACATTTTACGACTGATCGAACTCCTACCTCGTGATCGTATTGTCTATAAACCCATTCCTTACTGCAAATATTTTCAGAAGCTATTAATTTGTAAATTATTTCTTCAAGATTAGAAGACGGTTCGGGTGTTTTTTGGGATATTAGATCGTCAAGAATTTCAGGCCTTTTCTCTTCGCGATCTATTATTGGAGACTCTGAAAGAGCTATTGAAGGCAAACTAACTACTAAATTATCGCCATCATATATCTTCAAAACCTTAGAATCGTCTGTTCTGCCTATTACTGCGTGAGCCATTTCAAACTTTCGAAAGATTTCTAAGATTTTTTCTAAACCTTCTGGTTTTACTATAAATGCCATTCTTTCTTGGGATTCTGAAAGCATGATTTCGTAGGAAGTCATACCTGGTTCACGAGTAAATATTTTACGCATCTCTATCTTAGCTCCAGTTCCACCGTCTCCTGTTAACTCGCTTAACGCACAAGATATTCCGCCGCCGCCAAGATCCTTTAATCCCCTTACATAACCTGTTTTTATAGCCTCTATAGTTGCTTCAATTATCATTTTTTTCGTAAATGGGTCCCCTATTTGAACCGCAGGTCTATCTGCTTCAGACATGTCTGTTAAAGTTCTTGAGGCAAATGTCACCCCATGAATGCCATCCCTTCCAGTTGACCCTCCCATAAGGATAATATAATCTCCTGGGTTATATGCTCTACTCGGTGCGTGTTTAAAATCCTCAACGCTTCCTAATCCGATGCAAGCAACGTTTACTAAACAATTGCCTTCAAAGCTTTTATCAAATTCTACCTCACCTCCAATGGTGGGGATCCCGGTACAATTTCCATAGTCAGCAATTCCCTTTACCACATATTTAAAAAGCCATTGAGAATGTGGATTATTTTTCAGAATACCAAATCTAAGTGGGTCTAATAGTGCAATTGGTCTTACACCCATACATAAAACATCCCTAATAATTCCACCTATGCCCGTTGCAGCACCATGGTAAGGCTCTATCGCTGAAGGATGGTTATGAGATTCAATTCGAAATGCTAACGCGTAACCCTCACCTATGTCAATAACTCCCGCATCTTGCCCAGGGCCAGCTAATACGTAATCGTAATTCTTTTCAGCATCTTCAAAAAGCTTTAATTTCGGGCGAGATGATTTGTAGGAGCAATGCTCGCTCCACATAACATCAAACATGCCAAACTCTGTGATAGTTGGGTCTCTTTCAAGCGTATCTTTTATCCACTTAACTTCTGGTTCTGTTAAATCGATCTTTAATTCGTCTCCATTAACTTTCACTTTAGGCATTATTAGGACCTCCTTTTAATAAATTCTACCATCGAATCGAAAAACAGCTTACCATGTGTTGTACCTTTTGGGGATAAAATTGCTTCTGATGCTCGTTCTGGATGCGGCATTAATCCCATACAATTTCTTTCCAAATTACAAATTCCTGCGATATTTTCCATTGATCCATTAGGATTTGCATTTTGAGTATATTTACCATTTTCATCTGAATATTTAAACACTATTTGCTCGTTTTCTTCCAATTCCTTTAAGTTGTCAGCAAAATATCTTCCTTCTCCATGAGCGATTGGGATAGCAAGTACGTCACCGTTGTTCATTTTGTGTGTAAAGGCGGTTTTGTTATTTTCTACTCTAATATTTATCCACTTACAAACGAATTTCAAAGAATCGTTTTGTAAGAGAGCACCCGGAAGAAATTCAGCTTCGGTTAAGATTTGAAAACCGTTGCATATACCTATTATAGGTCTGCCATCCTTCAACATGATGCGAGCTTCATCTAACGCGGGACTATGGGCGGCTATAATGCCCGCTCTTAAATAATCTCCAAACGAGAATCCTCCTGGAAGAATAACGCCATCAAACTCGGCTTCTTTAAAGTGATTATGCCAAA
>JAUWNA010000087.1 GCA_030612905.1 Promethearchaeota archaeon | reverse complement strand
GTAAAACAACCTCCCATTGAAAAGGGAGGGAAATAATTCTAAATTGCAACAATATTTAGTCTAAATTTTTTTATTCTATCTACTTTTATTTATCGAGATATGATAAAGAACATTATTTTTGATTTAGGAAATGTTCTACTGAAATTCAAACCCGAGGAATTCTTATTACAGTTTACGAGCGATAAAGAATATATTAAACAGTTCGTTCCAAAGATCACCCGTAGTAAATTGTGGTTAGATTTAGATAAGGGTTTAGAATCGTTAAAAAACGCGGAAATTATTTTTATTTCTAAAAATCCTGAAGAAAAAGAGTTTATTTCGCTATTTTTTAATCATTGGATGGAAATGCTTACTCCAATTGAGGAAAACATTAGAATTTTATTGGATTTAAAAGAGTTAGGATATAATACCTATATTTTGTCGAATTTCATTAAGGAAGCGTTTAAATTTGTAAAAGAAAAATTCGATTTCTTTACGTTATTCGACGGTCAAATAATTTCTGGAGAGGAAAAAGTTATCAAACCAGATAAAGCACTTTACGAGACTTTACTTAGACGATACCAATTAGTTCCAGAAGAAAGTTTATTTATCGACGATATCTTGTTTTTTTTGAAACCAGCAAAAAAGCTTGGTATATGTACTATTTGGAACCGTCCTCATACGGATTTACGCAAAGAATTAAAAAAATTTGATGTAGTGATCTGAATAATAATAACTCGTTTTTAATACAATTTTTATTTAGATAAAAGACATTAGGTATTATTAGACTAAAAACATTCAAAAAAAGTTAATTTATTTATGATTGATAGTTGGCTCTCGAAAACGAAGTTTAAAGAAGCTTACGAGAAGTTTGTAAAGAAAGTCTTTCTTGGGAAAATATCTGCTAATCAACTTACTATTCTTGGGTTAGTTTTTGGTTTAACAAGTTCATTTTTGATATACTTAAGTGGTGTTTTCTTTGCATTGGCAATATATTTTATGGTATGCTCCGCAATTGTTATGATTGTTTCTTTTTTTATTGATACCCTTGACGGTTCTATAGCAAGATTAGAGGGTCCAACTATATTTGGAGGAATATTAGATATATTTTGCGATCGGTTAGTCGAAGTTTCCATAATAATTGCGATAGTAACAACAGACCCTACGAATTTAATTTGGCCAGGTTTGTTTTCTTTAGCCGCCATTGTTTTGTGTATTTCTATTTTTCTTATTGTAGGAGGAATTATTAAAAGAGACAATATAGAAAGTAATTCAAAAGTCATCACATATCAAAGTGGATTGATGGAGCGATCTGAAACATTTTTCTTTTTATTAGCTTTAATTGTCTTAATTCCATGGCGTTTGATTATATTGTGGATTTTTACAGCTTTAGTGTTCATCACAGCGCTATTAAGGTTGAGAGACGCATACAAAATCTTTAATTCATAGTCCCCAATTTACTTTTTATTTTTATACAAAGTTAGTATATCACATATTTAGTTCGTGATACATACTAAGAAATTCTATTGAAAAAATTAAACTTATAAATAAAAAATAAATGTTTTTACTATTGATACATCATTTTATATTTTTTTTTTCCAAGCTAAACTAAATTTGTAAAAAATGTTCGAATATAATTCATTTACAGAGAAAACTATAATTTCTGGATTAAAAGAAATTAGTAAGTCCAAATACGGGTTAATCAGTATAAATTACATCTTAATAAACTGTCGAATGGAGGATTTATTAACATTTATTAGAAATTATGGAATTAAGCTTCCGGATAAAACCTTTATTACTCGTTTTGAATACATAATAATGATTGCTTTGCACCTCACTAAAATGTATTATACCACCGACATTCAGAAAAAGTACGAGGATCCGTTAGAATACATAGGATATGCGATATTAAACGAAAATATTTTTACTAAATATCTAATTAACCTTGACTTTATAGTTAAACAAGATCTAATTGATACATTTGCGGACTTATATGCCGATTTAGGAGTTACAATGTATAATACATCAACCGATTCCATTACACCTAAAATGGATATGTACTCAGTGAGGAAAAAATCAGCGCTTAGAACAGAATCGGTGTTTGCAATGACTGGTTTTGACATTAATGACAAAAATTATTTAGAAACTAAGAATTTGATTGAGAAAGCCAATTCAGTTGCAAATGGAAGTGTTTTTGTGACTACTCCTGTCGGAGTTCTCAAAATTGGATTAAGTAAACTATTATATGATATGAATAAATTAAACTGTCAGCTTTATGTGATCGACCCCTCAAGGAAGATAATTTATGGTCTTACAAAAACCAAGAAAAATGAAGCACAAGATGATGAATTGAGAGATAGATTTGTTCGGAAACTTCCTAGAACGCCCATGAGAGCGCCGTCTCATGTTTTTGAACTATCAGACTATTATTTTAATGAGTCAAACTCATATGATCCGATTGATTTTAGGCTTTTTGATATTTACGACGATTTAGAACATAATAAATTGCTACTTAAGGAAAAGCCGACTCCTAAATACGCAGAAGTATTCAGAGATTTGATTATTATGGAAATAACTTCTGGAACACCAATTATTTCTTATGCAAGTGATAATTTTAAAGAGCTAGCTTTAGCATCAGGATTTTTAGCAGCTATGGATTCCTTTATTATACAAATTGGCGGCTCAATAATGGAAGAAATTAATTATAAAGGATTTTATGTCCAAGCAGCCTACGGAAAATCTACAAAATTAGCTTGTTTTCTGTCTATCCCAGCAGACAAAAGTTTAAAGGAGAGATTAAAACATCTAATAGGATTATTCGAAGAACGGTACGAAGATAAGATTGAAAAATTTAAGTTATCAGGTAATACCGAATTATTTGACAGTCGTGAAATAATTTATCTTATAAAAGAAATTATTGACGTTTAGAAAAACATTTCAGCAACTAATCCACTATTTATGCTATTTTTAGTTTATTATAAAAATATTTTAAAACTCAAAAGATATTATATCACTAATGAGTTCGGAAAAATTAACTGAAGCAGAAGAATTTTTAAAGATTATAAGAAGTGATAGCGAAGGTAAGAAAGGAATAATATGTCTAAATTGTCTTATTGTTAGAAGTCGGTTTAAAGAAATTTACGGATTTATGAATAGGCACAATATTCCACTTCCAGAAGAAAATAAATTATCAAAACTAAAACTACTTGATCACATTAGCATTCATTTTTATAAACAATATCAAAAAAGCCCAACGCTTAAAAAACAATTTAAGAGTCCTATTGAATACATAGGAAATTTTATAATTACCGATGAAAAATTAAGCGATTATTTAACAAGGTTTGATTTCATATCTAAACAAGAACTTATCGATGCGTTTGCTGATTACTGTGCTGACTATGGAATTTCTGTATTCAATACGGCTGATATCAAAGATTTTTCGCTAGATTTATATTTAATTAAGAAAAAACCATTTCTGAAAACTGAGGCCGTATTTGTAAGAACGGGAGCAGAAATGACGGAAGAGAACTATAAAGAAACTTTTTACTTAATTAACGAA
This sequence comes from Promethearchaeota archaeon, assembly GCA_030612905.1. Classification (GTDB taxonomy): domain Archaea; phylum Asgardarchaeota; class Lokiarchaeia; order Sigyniarchaeales; family SOKP01; genus SOKP01. The sequence continues at coordinate 3,895 of JAUWNA010000087.1, read as the reverse complement.
GCGTCAAAAGTAGCTATATGGACGGTTTTTGTAACAACGCCTCGAGGAGTTTGTAATATAGGTTATGAAAGAATCAAGAGCGATATGATAAATTTGAATGTGTGGATGTATGTAATTGATCCAATTCACCAAAAAATCTTAGGAATTATTAAAGGTAAAAAATCAAAAACGCATGATTCCTCAATTCGAGACAAATATATCAAAAAATTACCTCACGAACCAATAAGAACACCTTCACAGTTAGCTAAAATTTCTGAGTATCATTTCAAAGAAAGCGAGTCATACAATCCTAAATATTTTGTAATGTTTGAGCTTTTTCCAAAGGAAGAATTAATTATAGAAGAACACGCTGTAAGCGTAAAGCCAAAATATAAAGATTTGTTTAGAACACTATTGATTATCGAAAAAGCTTCTGGTTTAGCCATGATCTCGCATTCCAGCGAGGAGATTCCAATGGATAAAGAATTAGTTTCTGGATTCTTATCAGCAATGGATTCATTTGTTTCAGAAATAGGCGGAACTACATCAATGAATGAAATCAATTATAAAGGTTTCTATATTCATGCTGTTTATGGAGAGTACGTTAAATTAGCTCTATTTCTCTCAAGACCAGCCAGCCAGAGCTTAAAAGAGAGATTAGCTTACTTTTTATATCATTTTGAAGAACACTACCATGATCAAATTTTAAATTTTAAAGAAATTGGGAATACTGCTGTTTTTGATAAAGAAAGAATAATTGAACTCATTAAGGAAATTTTAAGCGTTTAAAATATAATATAGATCGAAATTTTAGGTTATTACTTTAAGCTATATATCTTGTCTCTTTTTAATCTAAAACCAGAATTAATTTAAACCTATTTTTATCTTATTTTATTAAGCATATTAATGATGGTTGTTAAATAATGGTAAAAACACAAAAACCTGTTGGTATAGTCGATGGAAAGTTTTATCCGTGTCCAAACACGCCAAATTGCGTCTCTACTCAAGCTACAGACGCTAAACACAAAATAAGTCCTATTAGTTATTCTGGGGCAATGAGTGAAGCGAAAGAAAAAATAATTAAAATCGTAAACTCATTGAAAAGAACCAAGATAATAACAAATACGGAAAATTACATTCATGCCGAAGTTCGAACAGCTACATTCAAGTTCGTCGATGATGTGGAATTTTTTTTTGATGATAGCGAAAAGATTGTACAGTTTCGTTCTCGCGCAAGGTCAGGCCACAGCGACATGGGAGTTAATAGAAAAAGAATGGAAAAAATAAGAGAAATGCTTATTGATAAATAAAAGGAAAAAAATCTCAACATAATTCAAATAAATTATTTCAATTTATCAATAAAATTTATGAATAATAAGGAACAGATTAAAATTTTCAGTTAATTTCTAATTATTTAGATAGGTTTTGTTTATCACGGGTAATGATAATGAGCAAAAATAACGAAAAAAAGTTGGTTTTTATTTATAATGCAGATTCGGGAATGGTAAATACTGTAAAAGATTTCTGGCATAAGACTTTAAGACCTAGTACTTATAAATGTAATCTTTGTGCCCAAACATTCAGCCCTTTCGGTATGAAGAAAGAATGGAAATCCTTTCTTGACACATTAGATATAGAGACTGAATTTCTGCATAAGGATGAATTTTTGGACAAGTACGACGTTCAAGATGCTAAATATCCTTCTGCTTATCTTTTAAAGAACGGTATCCTAAAGCTATTGATAACGCAAGAAGAGATGGATAAAGTACCATCAATTAATGAAATGGAAAAACTCGTCTCGTCAAAATTAAAATAAGCTATAAATCTTTTTTTTATCCCTACTTTTGAAAAAATTGAAATAATTTGTTTATCCTTTTGAACTCAAATATTCTAAAGCTTTGTTCACATCATTTGTTGGTACCTTACAAGTTTTATTAATGCACACGTACGCAGTAGCCTTTCCTTCGAATTTGTCAAAATATTGAACGAAATTAGAAAACTTATCTATTTCTGGACTTGTTTTTTCTGTGGGTCGAAAAATTAACGATTTATTAGGCAAAAAATGTTTCTTTATTTCAGATAACATATCAATAGTATCTTCTTTGCCCGTATCTCCTGCAATAACAAGAGAATAAGTCGGTCCAACGGCGTAATCTACGGCTGCCAAAAGAAAAGTATGTGCTACGGGCGACTTTCGAACGTTTTCAGCAAAAACTCGGCTGATGAGATCAGCTTTTTTTTCGTAATCTTGATTTCCTGTTAGTTGAGCTAACTTGAGTAGGTTCAACATCGCAACTGAATTTCCAGAAGGAATTGCACCATCGTAAATCTCTTTCTGACGAACCAACAGTTTTTCTCCGTCTTCCGCAGTAAAGAAGAATCCCCCTATAAACGAGTCCCAAAAATGATTTAATTGGTCTTCAGTTAAATCTATAGCTGTTTTCAGGTAAAATGTGTCAAAAGTAGCCTCATATAAATTAATTAAACCCCAGATAAGAAACGAGTAATCGTCTACATAAGCGTCAATTTCAGCAGTCCCGTCGCGATACCTATGTAAAAGACGCCCATTTGACCTCCGTAAATCTTTGAGGATGAAAGTAACGGCTTTTTTTGCAGCTTCAATGTATTTTTGCTCATTCAATACGAAACCACCTTTAGCTAACGCGGCAATCATTAATCCATTCCAATCAGTTAATATTTTATCGTCCCGATGAGGTTTAATCCGTGTTTCTCGCGAATTGAAAAGCTTTTGTCTCATAGAATCTATAGAACGATGAAAGCTTTCTTCTTGAGGGTTACCGAGCTTAGATAGATCAACCTTCAAGTGAAGAATATTTTTGCCAGTTTTCTCTCTAGTAGCTTCATCTAAATAATTACCATTAGTTTCAACATTATATATACTTCCTATTAGTTCAGCATCCTCCTTTTCTAATATTTTTTCAATTTCTTCTTTAGTCCAAACGTAAAATTTTCCCTCTTCTCCTTCGCTATCCGCGTCTTCGGCCGAATAGAATCCCCCTTCAGGAGAGCTCATATCTCGCAAAACATATGTAAAAATCTCTTTAGCAGTGTTTCCGTACTCAATATTTCCCGTCGCTTGATAAGTTTCTAAATAGCTGAGCGCTAATAGGGCCTGATCATACAACATCTTTTCGAAATGAGGTACTAACCATTTAACATCAGTAGAATAACGATGAAATCCAAAACCAATTTGATCGTATATACCGCCTCGCCTCATAGCCTTAAGAGAACTCTCAACCATATCTAAAGCGTTTTTATCTTCTGTTCTTTTCCAATATCTTAATAAGAATAATAAATTATGAGGTGAAGGAAATTTTGGTGCGCTGCCAAAGCCACCTCCTTTTTCGTCAAATCTCATACTTAACCGAGAATAAGCGTTTTCTATAACTTTTTCTTCAAGACTTCTTCCTGGAGACTCAATATTGATGTCTTGTAATGCAAATGTAATTTTTTCGCTCGACGCTAGCAACTCCTTTCTATCGTTTTTCCACAAATTTTTCACTCGATTTATTAGATCAATTAAACCAATTCTTCCAAAACGGCTTTCCTTGGGAAAATATGTGCCGGCAAAGAAAGGTTTTTTATCTGGAGTCATTAGAATCGTTAGTGGCCAACCCCCAGAATTAATCATAATTTGGCAGACGGTCATATATATTTTATCTATGTCAGGTCGTTCTTCCCGGTCGACTTTAATAGATACAAAAACATCGTTCAGAAATTTAGCAACAGTAGGGTCTTCAAAAGATTCGTGAGCCATCACATGGCACCAATGGCATGTAGAATACCCAATTGATAGAAAAATTGGTTTATCTTCGGATTTTGCCTTTTCAAAGGCTCTTTCACCCCAAGGATACCAATTTACGGGATTTTTAGCATGTTGAAGGAGATAAGGACT
>JAUWNA010000086.1 GCA_030612905.1 Promethearchaeota archaeon | reverse complement strand
AGATTCTATCCAATCGTTCGACATAATTATAAAAAAAAATTATTAAAATATTAAATTATCCCAAAAATATAAGACTTATGGGGTAAGTCGATCTGGTGTTCGAGGATACATTACCGCTTCCCGAATGTCATCAAGACCACATATAAAAGTTATCCAACGAGCTATGCCTAAGCCAAAACCCGCATGAGGTGGCATTCCAAAACCAAACACGCTTATGTGTGATTCAAAAGATGCGGAATTTAATCCTTTAGCTTCAATAGCATTAATTAATTGTTGTTTATTGTGAACTCTTGTTCCTCCCGAAACTAATTCAAGCCATCCCATTTGAAGATCAAAAGATTCGCTATATTTTGGATTATTTGAAGGTAAAATATAAAATGGTTTTATTTCCATTGGCCAATGAGTTATGTAGTAATATCCCGTTAATTCTTCACCTAATTTACGATATGCTTCTGTAGATATATCTTCTCCCCATTCAATAGTTATTCCAAATTTTTTATCAACTAATTCAATGATTTCATCGTATTTATAACGAGGAAAAGGTAATTTTGGAACTATTGTTTTATCTTCCATATTTAAAACTTTCAAAGCAGGCATTCTATTTTCTCGAACATCTTCTATGACATTATGAACCAATTCTTCTAATGTTTTTTGAACATCATTCATGTCAGCAAAAGACATCTCAACATCTAACGTAAAAATCTCACATAAGTGCCTTTTCGTATGGCTTTTCTCAGCCCTAAAAGCGGGACTAATTTCAAATACCCTTTCATATACTCCACCTAATTGTTCTTTATATAATTGAGCTGATTGTATTAAAAACGCCTCTTTATCGAAATACATAATCGGAAATAACTCGGTACCCCCCTCAGTCGCGGAACCTATTATTTTAGGTGTAGTTATTTCTGTAAAATCTTGTTTAAGTAGAAAGTTCCTAATTGACATTAATACTTGCCCACGAATTTCAAAGATTGCTTGATTTCTTAAGGATCTTAAATCTAACGCTCTATTATTAAGTCTAAGGTCAAGTTCTGAAATTGTTTCTCCAGTCATATCAATAGGAAGTTTATCAGGAGTTTTGTTTAAGATTTTAATTTCGGTCGGAATAATTTCAATCCCACCTGGTGCCTTTTCAAATTTTTTCACTTTACCTTTAATCATAAGACAATATTGATAACCAACTTTTCCTTTTTCAAATACCTCATCAGAAACGACACCTTTTTTCAAAGTAATCTGTCGTTCGCCATATTTATCCTGTAAGGTTATAAACTTCAAACCTCCAAGGTCTCGATAATTTCTTACCCATCCGCCAAGAATTACCTCTTGACCGTCTAATTCAGGCGTAACATCTCTCGTATAGTGAGTCTTTCTCCAACCATTCATATCATCAATAGACATATTAACATTTAAATCTCATATTTTACTTGAATTAAAATTGAAAAGGAAATTAACAATAAATTTTTTGTTATCTTATATTTAATTAAAAATGCCAAATCTGTATTGGAAAAACAAAGATAAATTTAAAAAGTCTAAAACATTTAAAACTCGAATATCTTATCCTTTCCATATATTGGAATCAATAAGAAACCCCACAATCAATAAATTCATATCTAATAATGAATTAATTCAAAAAAATACTGAGAATAACCAAAATTCCCTATTTAAAGTTAATGGTTGGGATAATCTCCTAATTTGGGGCGATAATAGAGATGTTATAAATTCGCTGATAAAAAAGTTTTCAAATAAGATCAAAATAATATATATCGATCCACCTTTCGCAACTGGAGGTGATTTCAAATTCAAAACGCTAATAGGTGAAAATGACGCTTTTGAGGTTACAAAGGCTTACTCAGACACATGGAAGGGTGGAATAGATGCATATATCGAATTTTTGTACGAAAGATTAATATTAATGAAAGAATTACTTGCTGAAGATGGAAGTATTTACGTGCATTTAGATTGGCACATTTCTCATTACATAAAAATAATAATGGACGAAATCTTTGGTAGAGATAATTTTAAAAATGAGATAATATGGGCTTACCCAGCAGCATCGGCGAAAACGAGAAGTTTTTTTATCCGTTCTTATGATGTGGTATTATTTTATACAAAATCAGATGATTATGTTTTTAACGACGACCCAAAGATTTACATGGAATATTCAAACCGGGTTAAAAACGCTCTTAAAAAAGACGAAATCGGGACTTATTATTACAGAGGAGGAAGTTATAATGGTAAAAAGTTATCGCGAAAAGTATATATTCAAGAAAATGGCATTTTTCCTCGAGATTTATGGAACGATGTTCCATACATTAGAGCAAATACATTGGAATACCAAGGTTTTTCTACTCAAAAACCAGAAAGATTATTAAAAAGAATTATCCTTGCATCTTCAAACGAATCAGACATAGTTGCGGACTTTTTCTGTGGCTCGGGTACAACATTAGCGGTAGCAGAAAAACTTGGAAGACGATGGATTGGTTCAGATTTAGCAAAACACGCGATAAATATAAGCCGTAAGAGAATCCTTGACATTTACAATACTAACGATCTTATTAATTGGGAAAAAAAATATGAAAGAAGACCTCATCCCTTTAAAACTTTAAGTGTAAACAAAAATCTCCAAGATAAAGATGTAAAATTTGAAATTAAGATACTGAAAGACAAAAATAAGGCATCAATTGAATTTATAGACTATTTTGTTCCCAATTTAGATTTAATTGAGAATAAACTTAAAAGAAAGATACTTTCTTTTTCTGATTGGATAGATAGTTGGGCTATTGATTTTAATAGTCAAAATAGTTATTTTAACGTGATGTGGATTTCATACAGAACGCCAAAAAACCGTAAATTAGATTTAACATCATATCCGTATTACTATGAAAAAGCAGGTAATTATCTAATATCAATAAAAGTAATTGATATTCTTGGAAATGAGACCTCTCAAGATTACGAAATAAGCATTGAATAATTCTTTATTTTATTATTTCACGCAATAACAATGTTGCGTAAGAGCCTTTCTGGAGAGAAAACTCGATTTTTAATTTATTCTTCTTCTGGAAGATGTCGTCTTCAATATATTCTAATATTTTTAAGCCAAGCGGTTTAACGATTATCGGCCTAAAAGAACCTTTAAATTTGTAAGTATACAGTAAATCACTTTTAAATAATTCTGCAGATATTTGCTCCTTATCGAGAATTTCTAAAAGTAGAGATTTCATTAAAGGGAAATCGTCTAAGTTTGTATTATATCCTATTAGTGGTATTACAATTCTTGCTCGATTCATATTATTTGCTTCTTGCAAAAATTTATCGTACAACCCACCGTATGTATATTTTATTTTAGTAATGTTTCCGTTATCATCATCTAAGATACTAAAAACATCGCCCTTAGTTGGCTCATATATAGAAAACCCATTTTTATGTCTTAACGATAACATTTTATTAAACAGATAAGACTGAAATGAGCTAATTAATAATTTAATAAGATAATTAGGTAATTGATTAATCGCTCCCTCGTAATCTCTTGGATTATCCAATAAGTATTTAATCATAGCCCTTTCATAATTTAAACTTTCAGGGAATGAATTGTAAGCTTTTTCAAGGTCACCAGATTTTTTTAATTTCTCACGTACTAGTTGGGATTGAGGTAATTCTGTTGAATAAGTTGCTAAAACAAACTCGTTATATGCTTTTTCGTATTCGCCTTCTAATATAAATCGCCCTATTATGTGTGAATTAGGCCTGAAAGTACCAAATCTTTGAAGTCCGTAGTAATTAGGAAAACCACGAGTGTGTAACTCGCTGAATAACATCTTAATTATTTTTTCTTCATTTACTTCTTTTTCGATATTTCTAAGAGTAATTATAAAATGATTTCCCCTATTACTTCCCAATTTCACGGACTTCTTTGTAGGCGTTATGCCACTAAAAAAGATATCTTTCAACTTTAATTTTTTTAGTTTTTCGATGTGATTTCCTTTAATTGAGGCTTTTTGGACGCTAATAGAACGTTTATCTTTTAACCCCGCAACTTCTATTAAATTAGGATGTATTTTTAATGCTGTACTAATCATCCTTATCGCTCCAAATGTGTCTTTGTTGATTTTTACTAAATTAAAAGTCGTATACTTATCTTTTGAATCTTCAGAAAAACTAATATTGGGATCATACCCATTTATCTCGAGGATTTGCCCTGTATTGGTTATCTCTTTAACAATAAAGTCTTTATACCTTTTTTTATAAATAGCACTAATACCGCTAAAACCTGATGTGGAATAAATCTCAATTCCTACACCTTTTTCAAGTTCTCTCTCGTTTTTATTTTGAGAAATATGGGTATTATTGTTACTTCTTTCCAATATATTTAGCCTGAAAGTGTTAATTTATAATAACTTTAAATCTCCAGTTATTTTATCTATAGATTTTGATAGTGTAGGCCCGATACCAAGAGCTGTTGTGGTTCCAGGAGTTAGTTGCGTTAATCCAGCGTCCTTCACTAAAAAGTACATTATGTTATTTTTTTCTAGTTGAATAACTATATCACTCAAATCCTCCATGCCACTCACTTTTAGAACTACTTTCTTTTGACCTGTATTCTTCCAATTTTTCCAAACTGCTTTATTTTTCGTTCTAACTAAATCTGAAGCCGATAATGAAGCATGACACGATTGAGCGCACTTTTTACCAGTACCCATTTTTAAATCTGTCCTAATTAAGATAACTTGTTTATATTCATCCATAGCAATTTAAACCTATTTAATATTAAGGAATTAAGAAATAAATTCGTTAGACTTATGTAAATTCAATGCGAATTACATTACCAGTAAGTTCTAAAACTAACTCTTCAAGCTCTTTTTGGGTAAATAATATTACATCTTGATCGTCTTTACTAAGAATGCCTTTAAATTCAATATCCCCAGTAGCTAAAAAAATCTCGTTTAATGAAAATAATTTATAAGGAGAAATTAAACTTTCTAAAGCGGGTCTTGGCTTTTTAGTTTGCTCAATTAAGATTAATTCGTCTATTTCGTAAGTTTCCTTTATCCAATCAATCAAATTTTGTTTGATTTTGATCTTATCTCTCCTACCAACCACTAAAATTACTACATCCTCAAAATCAATAGCTTTATAGAAAGAAATTTCGCTTAAAAACCCAAAGTTTTCGCGTTCTTCTAATTTAAGTAAAGCCTTCGCTAAATCTAACTCAAACTGAGTGAGTGTTCCCGCATCTAGTTTATCTTGACAACTAGTGCAATAAAATCCCGAACTTACACATGTTTTACACGCTGGAAGGCTTTTCATTAACTTTAAACCATAAATATTGATATATCATCTATTTATAGCTCGATGATATCACAACCAATGCTTTTTACAAGTCTATCAGCCGTAATAGGATCAGTTTTATAAGTGAAAAGGTGTCGCTTTGTCCTAAGCTTTAACTTCACAACATCTTTCGACCTTTTAACCCTACAGTGAATAGCTCGCTCTGATAACTCTAAAAACCTCGCTTCGGTAAATATCTCTTTTGGCAACTTAATTCATCTAGCTTTGATATTTATAATATTTTATAATATCTTGAATTATTAATTATAAAATTTTAATTTTTTCATTTGTAAAATAACTCGAATTGAAAAACTAAAAATTTTTTAGCTTTAGAATGTTTTCCAAATTGTTCTTTTATCGATACATGATTAATCAATAAAAGAAAAAGTTTTGAATAGTAATACAATAAAGTAATTAGTAAATTAACTAAAACGAGTATAGAATCGAGGAGATTAAAGTTTGCCAATTGATGACCTATATAAAAGAAAAATTGCCAGACATCACTTATTAATGAAAAGCGTGTGCCGTAAATGCGGGGCCTTGAATCCTGTCAGAGCAAAAAAGTGTCGTAGATGCAGATCTAAAGATTTACGCCCAAAGAAAAGAGAGTTGACTAAGTAGTTTTCTAATAACTTTAAAATTTTAAATCTATTTATGCAATTTTGCTAATGAAATTATTACTGTTTTTTGTCTTAAACTAGAAAAAATATTATTTTATCATATTTTCGTAAACTTTTTTAATTTTATGACTTAGAGATCATTATATATAAATAAATAAAAATATTATAAAAAAAATCAATATAGTGTGAATTAAATATGGCACAATTAGGCGGACAACCTATTTTTATAATGCGGGAAGGTACTGAGAGAACTCGTGGAAGAGACGCAATGTCAAACAACATCGCAGCAGCAAAAATTATTGCTGAATCGGTGCGAACATCACTAGGTCCAAGGGGTATGGATAAAATGCTCGTGGACCAGTTTGGAGATGTTGTGATCACAAACGACGGCGCTACAATTCTAAAAGAAATTGATGTACAACATCCTGCAGCTAAAATGATGGTCGAAGTTGCTAAAACTCAAGATTCAGAAGTAGGCGATGGTACAACTACTTCTGTGATACTTGCTGGTGAACTATTAAAGCGCGCAGAAAAGCTTATAGAACAAAAAATTCACCCAACAGTTATTACTGAAGGATTCAGAAAAGCTGCTGCAAAAGCGATTGAAGTATTAGAAGAAATGTCAATAAAAAGTGGGATTGACGATAAAACAGGACTAAAGAACGCAGCAATGACTTGTATGTCTTCTAAAATTGTTTCTGAATCAAAAGATATGCTAGCCGACATTTGTATCGAGGCAATTATATCAGTAGCAGAAAAAAGAGAAAACGGTGATTGGGTCGCTGATATCGACAAAGTTCAAATCCAAAAAAAGGAAGGAGAGTCAATTGACGATACTTCCCTTATTAAAGGTATAATTTTGGACAAAGAAGTTGTAAGTCCCGGAATGCCTAAAATCGTTAAAGATGCAAAGATACTTTTGTTACAGAGCGCTATAGAAATTGAAAAAACAGAATTTGACGCTAAGCTCCAAATAACGAGCCCAGAGCAAATTCAACAATTCCTTGACGAAGAAGAACGCATGCTTAGAAACATGGTTGAGAAAATCGTGAACTCAGGAGCAAATGTAGTAATTTGCCAGAAGGGAATCGATGATATGGCTCAACATTTCATCTCGAAAGCAGGTATCATGGCTATAAGACGCGTTAAAAAGTCTGATCTAGAAAAACTCTCTAAAGCTACTGGTGGAATGATTTTTACTAACATAAACGATATAACTCAAGACAAATTGGGATTCGCTGGCTTAGTTGAAGAACGCAAAATAATGAACGATAGCTGGATTTTCATTGAAGAATGTAAAGACCCTAAATCCGTTGTAATTTTAATACGGGGTGGAACTGACCTTATTATTGACGAAGCTGATAGGGCTATTCACGACGCTTTATGTGTAACAAGAGATGTTATCGAAGATCAAAAGATTGTTGGGGGCGGTGGAGCTCCAGAAATTGAAGCGGCAATCCAATTAAGAAAATACGCTCAAACCTTAGGAGGACGCGAACAATTAGCAGTCGAGGTTTTTGCCGATGCCTTAGATATCGTCC
>JAUWNA010000444.1 GCA_030612905.1 Promethearchaeota archaeon | reverse complement strand
AACAACCATTTTTTGTGCTATAGGGCTAGGTGGGAATATAAATTGAAAGCCAAACTCAAGTTTTTTATCATCAATTGGAATTTTTTTTCTTAAAAGACCTTCATCTAATAGATATTCTTGGATTAGATGTTTTATATTACTCTCGTTATCAGTCATTATTATAGGTAATCTTTGATTCGATATAAAACATACAATTTTTAAAAAATGGGTTAATTTCCTAATAATTACTTAAATCTTGAAATTATTACTAATACTTATAAAAATATCGCCAAACAATCAAGATTTAGATAATAATATACTGGCTTTAATCCCAAAGTAATTTAGATCCGCATTTAGGACAAGGATTTGAATTAACAGGTATTAATTGATGGCAAATAGGACAATTTTCTGCAGGTTTAGGTTGATTTGAGACGCTTATCGAAGCATTAGGTTTTGAATTATAAATGGGTGTGGATGAAATGGGAATATTCGGAGTAGTAGAACCATATTTGGTTTTAAGATGTTCAATGAAATCCTGCTCTGATTGATTCGTTTTCTTGGTTAAAGAGTTCCCACTCGTTATTATCATACACGCAACTACGCCTAATGGGATGAACGTCATTTCATTAAAGGGTAATTCATTTAATAATAACCCAACTACAATAAATAATAATATGGCAACACCAATTAACACGCCAATAAGGCTTGACCGGATCGATTTATTTACCATTTTTTTATATTCGGCGTAATCATTATCCGTTATAGTAATTCCATGTTCGTCTTTTATCTTTGATTTAAAGAGAGCCTTTTGTTTCATAGTTTAGTAATAAAATTACATTAATTTAAAGTTATGTTTATAGAAAAGGGCATAAGGATATCGTAAAATGGAGAAGAGTTATTTATGTGGTTGTGATTTAGAAAAAGTGTTTAATTAATTATTTATACCGATTTAAAGAAATTACAAGTGTGGATACAATCGTTGGAAAGAAAGTGCAAAAATAGTGATTGTAATAAAATATAGACGAAAAATTACCAAATTAGGTTAATATTTGCCTTTTGGTCTAGTTTGGGGTAGAACTCCTGCGTTCTTTAATTTTTCAATATTTTTTACTAAATCTTCTGAGGAAGTGCTGTAAATAACTTGTAGAGTGTCTAAATCTATGTATAAGTCGCCAACAATCCCCAATCCCATCAATTGATTATCTTTATCTATAAAAGTATTATCAAGATTCATTTTAATCGCTTTTTTATTGCCCTCAAGCTCAACTAGCTTCGGTTGACATGCAGTGTACCCCGCTCCTCTATTTTTAATCAAATAACTCATTATTGCGTAGTCTAATTCGTCGTTAATCTCTCCTTGCTCTTGGAGAATTTTTACCACATTTGGAGGGTTTTGCGATGACATTTTTATAAACTATATCATTTAAACAGAATTTTAAAGGGATAGAATTCACATTATGGATTTTGTTATAATAAAATTTTTATTTTTCAATAATAACCTCATCAACCGAATGTAGAGCACAATTCATGCTTTCTAAAATTTCCTTTATTGAATCCAACGTAACGTCTTCAGTACCTTTAACGGTTAAAAAAATGGAGGTTGTCTTTTGGTCTATTTCGTCTGTCTTAATCTGCACGTATGTAACGCCCTCAGTATTCATTAAAGTGCGGCCGATCAGTTCGTTATCGGGACTGTGTGGTTTCAAAACATCTAATTTGAAAGTAATATTCATGATTTAATAAATTAAATTTTTAATTAAAACTATTTCAATAATTGAATTATATCAATAATTGATAAATTGTATTTATAATTTATTTTTATTAGTTCACAAAAAATTTTCAAGGGTTTCAATTAATTTAGATGGAATTTGTTCTGGTTCGATAATTTTACTAGCTTTCTTGAAGAATTCTCTTTTCAAGTAATTTGGAATTTTAGTGTTTAAAGCGATAGAACGCGATCCTATGTTAATCGCTGCTTCAATGTCTCGCCCGGTATCCCCTATAACAACAATTTGATCAGGTTTTACATCTATTTTCTCACAAATGTGTTTTAAATGATCAGGGTGTGGTTTAAGATTTTTAATATCGTCACGACCTACTATGACTTCAAAGTAGTGAAAGATATCCGCTGTTTCCAGTGAAATTCTTGCGTTGTTATGTGTATTATACGTAAAAACAGCTTGTTTAAGCCCTTTCTTTTTTGCAAACTCTAAAACCTGGTCTATACCTTGAGTTAAAGTCGCTTTAATGGCAGCTTCGTGTTCGACTTGAATTACGGCGTTATTCACTTTTTTAATAATTCCTTTAATTTTTTCAGAAGAAAACCCTAACTCTTTAAATATTGCTCGGGAGATTTTAACATTTTCTAAAATAGGCTTTTCAATAGAAAGGTTATCCTTTGGAACCTCATTATCTCTTAATACTTTAATAGCCTTCCTTCGGGCTTTAACCGAGTTAATTTTAAAATCTATTAAGGTACCGTCCAAATCCCATATAATTCCTTTAATAGGTTTAGTAGGTTTTTCGTTCATTTAAAATACCAAATCGGAATATTTCGGCCCTGTAGGCGTTAAAACAGACTTTTTTAGTTTTACATGGCATACATTGAAAGGTCCAAATTCGAGCTTTTTATTCTCGTTAATTAGTTTTTTAAGCACATCAAAAGTTTTTAAATTTACTTTATCCCTCCTCAATCTTCC
>JAUWNA010000418.1 GCA_030612905.1 Promethearchaeota archaeon | reverse complement strand
GTACCAATGATTTGGCGTAAAAGAATTATTCTTGTAGTCTCCTACGGCGTAAATAACTTTATTATGGGGGGATACAATAAGTATGTATTTATCCTTGATTGAAAAGAAATTTGGACATTCCCAGTTCTTACCTTTCTTCCTATCTTCGATACATAATGGACCAATAAATTCCCAAGTGTAGAAATCCGACGATTTATAAAGTAAAACTATAGGTCTTCTTGGATTAATTAAATGTCCTCCTAAAACAGCGTACCATTCGTTACTTTCTTTCCATACAAAAGGATCGCGCCAATCTCTTACGTCTAATTTCTTATGAATTTCTTGGGTCAAAACAGGATTATTTTCGTATTTTTGCCAAGTCACCATGTCATCTGAGCTTGTAGCAATCCATTGTTCGGCTTTAGTAGCTGGTGGTTTATTAGGTCCTATACTAGTGTACAATATTGTTGGTGTGTTGTCAATAACGATACAACTTCCGGAAAAACAGTGAGTCTCACCTTTATCTGCAGAGGGAATCAATGCTATTGGTAAATGCTCCCATTGAACTAAATCTTTACTTTTAGCGTGGCCCCAATGAATATTTCCCCATTGCGTTCCATAAGGGTTATGCTGATAAAAAATGTGATATTCTCTTTTATAGTAAATGAGGCCGTTTGGATCGTTCATCCAATTAGCTGGGGCGATAAAATGATATTTTGGCCTTAAAGAGCAATCTTCTGCTCCTAAACGAGCATCTTTATACATTTCTAAATAAGGCTCCTTTTCATTATTTTTATCCATTAATAAAACTAAAATTTTGAAGATTATTTTAATTTTCTAAATAAATAGGGGTTTTACTGAATATTAAAATAAAGAATCTAGCATTCCGAATTCAGAATTCTGAACCACAACTAGGGCAAAATTTCGCTCCAACGGGTAATTTTCCACCACAATTAGGGCAAAAATTTGGTTTCGTTATCGAATTGACTATTTTATCCTCAGTTTTTATTGTAGAAGGGGACGATGCTTTATTGTAATAACTATAGTACTCTTCTTTCTTTTTTAATATCTCTCTCTCTGAATTAGAGCCCTTTTTTCTCGATTTTGAAAAAAATGCAACTAATATCCATAAAATTATCGTTGTTGGTGCTAATAAAAAAATCATAAAAATGCGAACCATAATCGAATAAAAATAATCATACCCATAAGGATCTACAGGAGTCAAAAAAAAACTGAAAATGAAATATATTCCAAATACGCATGTAACCAATATAGCCAAAACTAAAGTACCATTGTATATCCAATCACTTTTTGTTTCTATTAAGTTTACTTCTGTATTTTTTGTTTTATTTAGAATAAAACTAACTCTAAATTTGCTACCTGAAATATAAGAGCCAAAAAGGACAAGATGGTCTGATGAATTAAGTAATGGCTTTTTTCCTGCTGAAAAACAATATTGCATATTACCTTGATTGTCTTCAAGCATGAAGGCTAAATTACCCGATTCGGATTTAACTAATTGTTTTACTATTCCTTCTAATACTTCTGCGCGAACTGACATGATAATTTCTTCTCAAAAATAATATTAACTTTTAATTGAATATCAAATAGTTTTAAGTAATACCTATTTTAAAACTTTTATTTTTTCCTTTTTCTGAATCCGTGTTCGTATAATTTATCTCTAATTGGTTTCCACGCGGGACAATTATCCCAATCGCCTTCATATTCGCAAGTTAAGCACTCTTTTTTTATATGATTTGATCTGATATACGCTATGACCCCTATAAAAAAATTAATTTCCAACAGGAAAAGAATTTTAAATATTATTGGAATGGGTAAGAGAATTACTGAAACGACATGAAATCCTACTCCGATTCCGTTAGAAACTTTTGAAAAAATCTTTAAAAACTTATATTTTGTTAAACCTACTATATTAAGGATAATTGGAGCAAAAAAAGCAAAAGATATTAGATATAACATCACTAAATTGTAGGTATTTAATTCGACAAATAATAAAGTAAGAATGATTGTTATTAATATGAAAGGATAAAGCGTAAAACAACCAATACAAAATTTGTATTTACCTATATGGTAAACATGGCTAGAAAAATGATCACAATTTGGGTGGTGCGATAGTAGTATAGGTTTGAAATCAGATACAAGTAATCTAAAACGAGAAATCTTTTTCCTAATTTTTTTAAAAAATTTTACCATAATTGAAGGAGAAGCCTCAAATTTTGAAATTTAAAATAATTTTAAGTGTGTTTATTTTTAAAAAATAAAAAAAATAGTTGATTTTAAGATATTAATTACTTCTAAATATATCTAACTTAATCTCTAACGACTAAATAAATAATGCATCCAATAAAACCAGTTACTAATACAATTAATAACCAAACAGCTGCATTCATGTCTCTCTTTTTAGCATCTTTATATACCCAAATTGCTAAAGCTAAACCAATAATGCAGACGACTATGACTACTATAACATAAATCATCATAAATCCTGCAAGCGCTCCAAAAGGATCGTAAAACGTCATTTATTTTTCCCTCATTTAATTTTATTATTTTTGTTGATACAAATTTTTTTAAATTTGTTGTAATTAAGGAATTCGCCCTTTTATTTAAAGATATAGTTTTCCCCGATATTACCCACTCTTATAGATATCTTTTGAGTCGACAAAATTGTTCTAAAATCTAAAAGTTTTTAATTAGTAATAGTTTTATTAATAAAAGTATTAGTCTATTAATATGATTAGGCACTTTCTAAACCGAAATCGAATAGCCTTACTTTCTTTTTTAGCATTATTTTTAATTTCTAATGTAACATTGTTTTCCATTTTTTTTGATTCAAACATGATGCCAACGTATTTAGATGTGGATAGAAAATCCAATGGGAACACTTTAATATGTACTTTCAGTTTTC
>JAUWNA010000291.1 GCA_030612905.1 Promethearchaeota archaeon | reverse complement strand
ATGAGACCTAAAGGCGAGCATGTGTTAGCAATGAGTATTAGTGTAGAAGAAAATGGCGAAAAACATCTTTTCTTATTAGATACTGGAGGTTTATCTCAAACTATAGTTGAAAATAGTAAGCAATTTGGAGTGAATTTGAATGAAGTTGAGAAATTTATTTTAAGCCATGGACATTTTGATCATTTTGGCGGGTTAGCGGGAGTCTTCCCTTTATTTAATAAAGGTACCGAGTTTGTTTTAAACCCTAATTGCTTTAATCAAAATTACATAGCAATTATGAAATCTGGAGAAGTGATTCCTGCTGAAGATTTAGGAGCTTCTTTGCGAACATTGGATAAAGAAGGGAAACTTAGTTTGAATAAAAAATTACCTATACTTAGTAAAAATATGATAACTAATCTAGTTGATCAATATGGAATCAAGCTAGTAGAAACAAATGAACCTGTAAAATTATATAAAGGCATCGCGACAAGCGGAGAAATTGAATTATTCGATAAAGAAGAAGTTACTAAAGGAATCTATATAATGAAAAGTAGAAAGGAATTTGAAACAAACTATTTCAGAGACGAAACATCTATTTATATTAACGTAAAGGATAAGGGTTTAGTTGTCATAACGGGATGCGGACATTGTGGCATAATGAATACGATAAAACACGGTCAAAAGTTAACAGGGATCGATAAAATTTACGCTGTGATTGGTGGTTTTCACGAAGAATGGAACCCAATTGAAAAAATTGAAGAAAAAGTAAAATATTTTGAAGAATTAAATCCAGAAATAATTTGTGGTATGCATTGTACAGGTTTTATTTTTAACAAACTCATGTCTCGACATCCTTCCCATACTTTAGGGATCGTAGGAACAGAATTTCATTTATAAATTCTTTTTTTTATATTCATTTTTTAATTATATAGTCTCTTCAATGTGCTTAAAAAATAAGCCAATTCCTATAATTTTGAATGTATCTTGAACATTTATATTTTTTAACGCTGAGGTTTCAATGAAAAAACTTTTCAATTGATTTGCTTTTTCTAATCCCTCCTCTTTGGTAATTTCTCTTTTATCTTCTAGATCAATTTTATTTCCTATAAGCACTAATGGGACGTTTCCTAATTTTTTCTGAGCATCTTCGAGCCAGAAATCTACGGCTTCATCAAAAGTCTCTCTTCTGGTAACATCGTAAACAATAAAAGCACAATTTGCTCCTTTATAATACTCGTGTCTAACACGTTTAAAAAAACTTTGCCCGGCAAGGTCGTATACAAGAAATTTGATTATATCGTCTTTGAAGCCTTGAACATGAAATTGTTGAGTTGATATCGATATACCTAAAGTTGGTCGATAATCGATAACATCCTCCTTTTTTAAAAATTGATTTACTAGCGTAGTTTTACCTACGGCTGCTGAACCTAATACAATTAGTTTAAAGAGTTTTTCTATTTTTTTAGGTTTACTAAATTGATGTGCTGTGGTCACACCATTTATGATAGTTTTTGGTTCGTTAATCAAAAACTTATCTAATCCTAAGGAAAAAGTATCGTGGATATTTAAATCGGGGATTTCTAAAGTATTAAATTTAAAATCGAAGCTCTCTTCAAGCAATTGAGCTATTTTTTCAACTACGAGGTAAGCAATAGGGAAGAGCTTGTTTAAATTTGTTTCATAATTGCAAATTAGTAATAATATAGCATCAGATCCCGCTTCTAAGTAAATAATGCGATTATCTTCAGTTTCAAATGAACCAGTACCATAATGACCGATTTCATATTCTAAACTAATCTTATTCAAAAGGGTTTCTACCAAAGCAGTAAAGGCGCCGTATACATCTTCCGTTTCTTTTTCGTCTTTAGCTGTACTATCTAATTTTCCATATTTGGTCATTAAAAGTCCTTGATTTGAATATAAAAAGGCCACAACAATATCATCTCGCGACTCTACAAAATTTTTTAAAAGAATCCGAAGATTCTCTTCTTTTGTTGTAGCTTTAAATTCCATAAGTCAGATATAACTTAAATATAATTAGTATAAGGGTCCCTTTTTTTTATTGAAATTTAGGACTCTATTTGTAGTAAAAATACTACTCGTTATATTTAAATTTACAGTAAAAAAATTTTTATAAGCAAAATCCCTTTATTACCTATTATAAATCTTAATTTTAAATTGACTTTTTTGAGATAAATGTAATGAATATTTCAGAACTATTGAAAAAAAAGCTTGAAGTAAACCAAACTGTACTTACAGAATTTGAATCGAAGGAATTGCTAAAAGAGATTGGAATTTCTATTCCAGAGCAAAAATTAACCTCTACTAAAGAAGAGACCGTTTCGGCCGCAAAAAGCATTGGTTTTCCAATTGTTTTAAAGCTTATGGCAGAAGATATAATTCACAAATCAGATACGGGCGCAGTTAAATTAAACATAAAAAACGAAGAGGAAACTGCTAACGCGTTCGAAGAACTAATGAAGATTCCTTCCCAAGCTGAGAAATTGATTAGCGTTCAAAAAATGGCTGACGAACCAATAACAGAATTAATAATAGGGATGACTACTGACGCTCAATTTGGACCTGCGCTAATGTTTGGGATTGGAGGGATTTTAGTTGAACTTTTAGAGGATGTAAGTTTCAGAATTGCTCCAATTACGGAATATGACGCACGAGAACAGATACATGAGATAAAGGGATTTCCAATACTAGATGGATATCGGGGAAAACCAAAAGCCGACATAGAAGCGATAGTACAAACGCTTTTGAAAGTATCGGACCTCGTCATAAAACACGAAGAAATATACGAAATGGACTTAAACCCTGTTTTTATATACAATAAAGGGTTAATTTGCGTAGATGCGAGAATTATACTGAAAAAACACGAAAAATAAGATAAATCCTGTATCTTTTTTTACCAATTTTTTGAACTTATTATGGAAGAATTTTTATTTACAATTATTGAATTAATTCAAATATTCATATCAACATAGAATAAAAAAAGTAATTTTAAATTCAAATTACGCGATTAATGATCTAATATAATCATATAATATACTTTATAACAAAATAATAAATAAATTTTTGATGAACATGTTTAAATCTAATAAAAATAAAAAAATATATGGTCTTCTTTTCTTGTTTTTTGGAATGGTCTTAGCTAATTATAACATACCACTATTAAATTCGCTTATAATCGACAATTCAAACAAAAATGGTGAAGATATTAATAACGACAATCCGTTAGATTTTCAAAATCAAACGCCAGAGACGTCAGAATATCAAAATTTTGGCGGTGCTGGCAAGAATTTAAATATTACAGTGCATCAATCTCTATTAAACACATCAACGATTGAATTTACTAATCTGGACGCGTCTAATAGTTTTACAGAACCATTCCCTAACTTTAGTGGTTATAATACTTCTTTCGTTAACATGACAATTGAGGATATTTTTGCTTCCTATAAATCTTTAATCATAGAAGATGATTATTCATGGCAGCAATCATTAGCTTCTAGAATTTGGGCTTCTTTTGAAGTAAGAGGACACGGATTTTTAGAAAATATCTCGCTAAAGATTATAAATAATGGAGGTAATGAAGATTATAACATTAGACTCTATAATTCTCAACTCAATAGATATTTAAGTACAAATTATATAAAACCAAAAGATAGTATTGCAACTTTAGCGGCTTCGAAAAATATTCCACAGACTAGTGGCTCTATTTGGTTAAACCTAACTAATTTACATGAAAGATTGAATATTAGTAACACCTATAATAATACATTTTTTATAGCTGTATTAAGATTAAATGATTATGGTGAATGGGAATTTGAAAATGAAGGTGATGGTGATGATTCAGTTGTTTGGGCTTCACTAAGTGATAACACGCCAGT
>JAUWNA010000028.1 GCA_030612905.1 Promethearchaeota archaeon | reverse complement strand
TATTTAAAACTGATAGATGAGAATAAACCTATTTACGGGTTATTAATTGGTACTAAAAATGGTATGCTTCAATTAATCCAGTTTAAAGAAGGCAAACCAGACATTATTTGGCAAAAAGATTTAGGCACTCAAATTAATACAATTGAAGTGGGCGATGTGAAAAATGACGGCTTCAACGAAATCGTAGTAGGTACCGACGCATCTCAATTATTAATACTTAATAGCGAAGGTGATGAGTTAAAATCTATAACTCTTGAAGAAGGGCGGCCTATATCTTTAAAATTAGTTGATATTGACGGTGATAACGCAAAAGAAATTATAGTAGGATGTGCAGATGGCACTCTTCGGATATATCACAATACTAATCTAAATTCGATAGATCTAAAGCTGAAATGGAAGGCATCTGCAGAAAACTCAATAAAAATCGTGTCTACTATGAAGGATCCTAAAAAAGATTTAACACGCATTATAGTTGGAGGATACGATCGAAGTATTAGATGCATCTGTGATTTCGAATGGGGCAAAAAACCTCCGCTTGAAATTCCAAACAACATTGTAGAACCTCAACCGACAGAAGCGGAAGCAAAAGTAGAAAAACCCATTAAATTTGAAACAGTTCCGACAAACATCAGAGAATACATTTTCAAATATCTAATAGATAATAAGATTATATTGGGCATTGCAAATGAATTAGAGAAGAGGGGATATCTCACTGATAGCGTTGTGGAAGAATTCCAACGTATGATCTCAGAAAAATCTGATTCTTTCGAAAAAATTACATATTCAGTTTGGACACTACCGGAGGATAAAATAGGTTTAAGCGGTGCGGTCGGAACTCCCACTAAAAAAAGTAAGAAATTAAAATCTGTAGTAAAACCTGTAGTGATAGAGCAAGAATTACCCTCAGAAAAAGGAGGAGCTCTTATCGACGCCCTAAAGAAAGAGCCTAAAAAAACAAAGGGAAAAGGAAACAACATTCCAACAGAGACTATAACCGAAGTTAATATCAGAACAATTATCACTACACATTTGGAGAAACAGAAATTAATACAGTCTAAAACAAAACTAGTCGACGATTTGGTCATTTTAGGATACGAGAGAGCAGTAGTGGAAAAACAACTCGATAAATTAAGGATGGAAGGCGTTATTGTGTACTCGCGTTCAGAACCTAAAGGTTGGAGTTTAGGGAATGTTTAATTTTGTTCTATGTATATGCAAACTCTTTAATTTCATTTTGGAAAGGTGCAAATTGATTCAATTCTGAAAAGTCTTTATTACTATATCTAGAAACAAAGAGTAGTGAAATAGGTTCGATTTTTTCTAGAAATTTCTTAACAAACTTGTCTGTATCTTTTTTCTTTTTATCTATTAAACTATACAAAATGATAGTCTCTTTCTGATTAGAATCTGAAGCTTGTATGTCAAAAGCTTTGAAGATAAATAAAATATTATTAGATTCTAAATATTCTAAACATAAGTTGTTAAACGCATTCTTAGCAAATAGATTAATCGCCGATATAAAAGCCCCCCTTAAATCTTTATTTGGATTCTTGAGATTATCCTTTTTTTCAATGTTTTTAAACACGTGACTAACTAAAACAAAACCTCGAAATACTATTCCGATTTCATACAGTTCTTTCATTTTTTATATTATTGTTTGAAGTTTAAACCCTATAAACTATAAACTTAATAATAATATTCATATTTATTGTTATACAAAAAAAATCACTTAAATCACTTAAATCACTTAGGTTACACAATTGAAAAAAGTATGTAAATGGTATCAATGTTGCCCGATTAAATATTTTGTTGATCACGGAATGCTTGAAAAAGAATGGGTTGAGGATTACTGTTTAATAGGAAATAAGAAGTGCATTAGGTATCAGAAAGAAGAGAGTGGTGAAATACATCCCGATAATTTACTTCCTAATGGAGAGATTCGAAAAGAATTAAAATAAATAACTATTACCAACACATATATCATTAAATTGTTCAGAAAATCTTTGCTTTATTTGCTGCATTTTTTGCGTGCAGTGGCAAGCTCCTACGAATTCAATTCCTTCTAGAAAAGATAAATCTCGAAATCCATGGAAGCCCCCTATAACGGCTTTAATTTTTTTCGACATTGATCGACCCTTTAAAATAAATGTTTCTAAACCTGGATGTGCGCAACCTGAGATTATTATTAAATCGTTTTTTTCTGTTTTTAAAAACAAAGATTGCTCCGTTAAGAATCTACTTCCAAATTGACCAGATGAAAAAATATTCTTGTCGACCTCCATCATCTCAGAGATACCTTGAACTTGAGCCTCTGGGTAAGCCCTTATAAAAGACTTTACATCGCGGAGTGGCACATAAATTTCAATATCGCGATTGATTCGATAAATTTCTTTTAAACCTCCAGCATGGTCGTAGTGGTTGTGGGAAATTATAACTTTCTTTATTTCTGAAACTTTAACATTAAATTTGTTTATATTGTGAACCAAAATATCCCCTTTACTTCCTGTATCAAACAACAAGTGAGTTTTTGAGAGATTATTATAAATTAAGGTTGAAAAACCAAAATCCGTTATAAAACCCGGTTTTGCGCAGATGTCGTCGTACACAATTTTAATTTCAAAAGAAAAGTCAGATTTCATACTTTTATAAAGGCTTTACCAATATTAACTATTAGTTTTTTGGATAAATATCTTATTGTGATTTTTTCCTTAAAATAATAGCTTCTTCAGGACATTTAGAAACACAAACACCACAACCAAAGCATAAATCGGGGGAAAATGTTAATTTTTCGTTCAGGAGTTTTCTTGCGCCAAAATAACACCATTGTTCGCATAATCCACAATTATTGCACTTGTTTGGGTCGCTATAAGCTATAAAATCGCTTTTAATCATTTGAGGCGAGCCGCTTTTTAAGAACTTATTCATAACTACACAGCAACACGGACAACAATTACATACTACGTAATAAAATTCGGGATTAGGGAAATATATAATTTGGTGGACAAGGCCTCTCTGATCGCATTCTTCTAAAAGCTGTTTGATTTCTTCCTTTGTAACTTTTTCCAAATTTTCGGATTTATGGGGAATCTCGTGTAAAGAACTTCCAAACCCAATATGGATACAGGTTTTAATAGGATGGTCGCAATTAGGCTCGTCTGAATGTTTCCGTTGCGTTTCTCTACAATAACAATTCCCTATTCCAACAACCTTAGATCTACTTAAAAGCTCTAAGATTTCTTGAGAAGGAAGAAACTTAGTATCAACATCAAAGTTTACGTTCAATGGAACAACCTTTCCGCCCCACCTTTTCTTAAAGATGTACCTATTTACTATATTGATGGTGCTAATGTTAAACTTGTTATCGAGAAATCTGAAAATTTCTAACATTAATATCTCAAAAATTCCAAAAATTGACGACAAAATTTTGCCGATTAATGGTATCCTTTTAAGGAGCCTATCAAACTTCGCGTGAAATAACCTATAAGGAAAGACCGTCATGAAAGCAATTAAAAACTATTTAAAATTAAGAGAGAAAATAATCTAATCAATTCAATTATTAATTATTAAAGATTTATATTTATCATTATTTAAATGATATTATCAATAAATGAGTGATACATTATGAAGGATAAAGATAAGAAAGATGAGATTTTAAATAAAGCATTTGAGTTGGGGAAAAAGTACGAGCAAGAATGTACTGGGTGCGCTCAAACGGCAGTTGCGGCGATTTTTGAATCGTTAGGGATCTGGAACGAAGATGTTTTTAGAGCTGCTAGTGGTTTAGCCGATGGTTTGGGTTTAACAGGCGATGGTTCTTGTGGCGCGCTTGTTGGATCTTCTATGGTAATAGGGTATCTCTTCGGAAGGGGGCGGGAAGATTTCAAAGATATGTATAAACCCATGAAATCTTACTCGCTTGTTAAAAAATTACACGATAAATACGTTAAGCAATACGGTTCTTGTCGCTGTTTCGATGTTCAAGAAAAAACGATGGGTAGGACATTCAATTTGTGGAATGCTGACGAAATGAAAGAAGCGTTTAAGGCGGGTATGATGGATAATTGCTCTACTCTTGTTGGAAATATAGCAAAGCTTGCTACAAAAATCATATTAAATAATGGATTTGAACCTAAATAATAAAATGGAGTGTTTTATGATGACTGAGAAAGATTATAAACTTATGTTTGACGAGAAAATTAAAGAATTAGAACAATCGCTACCTAAAATGAAAGAAGGCGTGAATTGTGCTGAACTAACTCTAACAAATATTTTGGACATTTTGGGTCTCCATGATGGCGTATATAATAACATGATGATTCCTTTAGCTGGGGGCCTTGGCGGTTATAAGTCCCAAAAAGGATGGATGGGCGCTTGTGGGGCTGTGGTTGGGGGTTGTGCCGCGATTGGAGTGATTTTAGGGGGTAAGGAAAGGATGGATAACAATCTAATTCCCATAGCATACCTCAAAGCGGCAAAATTCGCGTCGGAATTTGAAAACGAATTTGGTTCTGTTGTTTGTTCAGAATTATGCGGCGTAAATTTCAGCGATCCCAATGGATTCATTGAGTACAGACAAAACAATACCTGGTCAAAAACTTGCTGTAGATTTATATTTTGGGCAGTTGATGAAGTGAGAAAGCTAACGCGAAAACAATTGAAAAAGAATTGGTGAAATGAAAGGAATTAAGTTTTTTTTTAATGATCGATCAAGAAGTCCATCAATTGAGAGAGTATCTACCGATTTTATGTCTAAAGATGCTATCCAAAAAGTCAGAAATTTTCACAAAAAGTTCTCTCAATATCAACCGACGCCACTTCGTTCGTTAGATGGTTTAGCTAATAAATTCCATATAGACAAAATTTGGGTAAAAGACGAATCCTATAGGTTTGGATTGAATGCGTTCAAAGTTTTAGGAGGATCGTACGCAATTGGATTCTATCTTAGTCTTAAATTAGGTATTGATATTAGCGAACTCTCATTTGACGACTTAAAATCGCCTAAATATAAAAAGAAAATTGGAGAATTAACATTTGTAACGGCCACAGATGGAAACCACGGGCGAGGTGTTGCGTGGGCGGCTAGGGAACTTGACCAAAAAGCTATCGTATTTATGCCTAAAAGCTCGTCCAAGTTCCGCGTTAATAATATTAAAAAAGAGAACGCCGAAGTTATCGTTACTGACGAATATTACGATGAGACAGTAAAAATAGCTGCGAACTTTGCAATTGAAAATAATGGCGTTTTAATTCAAGATACTGCTTGGGAAGGATATACTAAAATTCCAACCTGGATCATGCAAGGTTATGCCACTCTAATTGATGAGACTTATGAACAGCTAAAGATTGAGGGAAGTTCCATGCCTACTCACCTATTCCTACAAGCAGGGGTTGGATCATTAGCTGCAGGTGTTCAAGGATATCTTATGACTAAAGTAGGCAAAGAAAGACCCATAACCGTTGTAATTGAACCCCATAACGCTGCGTGTTTGTATAAATCAGCGAAGATTGGTGATAATAATCCGCATTCGGTTAAAGGGAAGTTATCAACAATCATGGCTGGACTTGCTTGTGGCAAACCTAGCATAATTGCTTGGGATGTTTTAAGAGATTACACCGACGTCTTTATCTCATGTTCAGACGATATTGCTGCTAAAGGTATGAGGATTTATGGTAATCCATTACCAAGAGACCCTCAAATAATTTCAGGAGAATCAGGAGCTGTAGGTTTAGGATTATTGGTAGAAATACTTCAAAATAACAGTTACGGCGATATTAAATCGAAAATGAATTTATCTAGCGAATCTAGAATTCTGCTTATTAGCACCGAAGGAGATACCGACCCAGATCACTATAGAAAAGTTGTTTGGGATGGGAAATATCCCTCATCATAGGAGAGAGACATTCTTTTAGGAATTTATTGTTTTTAAGTAAGAATTGTTAGCTTCTTCCCATTTAATATTTTTAAAAATTGATAATTTTTTAAGCTAATAGTATTTTATTAAAATTATTCAAAATAAAATTTTATATCAATATACGATAGTGGTTAGAGTTATGCCTGAAAACAAATCTCGCTTTTGTCCTTATTGTGGCATCAAATTGCAGCATCCTTATTGGAGCCATATCCAAAAAGAACATCCAGAAAAGTACACTCAAAAAGAAACATGGATAAAACTGTTTGAAGATTATACAAAATTAGGAATGGACGAGGATATATCCTTGACAGTAATCTCTGAACTGTTTAACGCTACAAAAGATGAAATAAAGTCGTTCTTAAAGAATAAAAAAGTGCTTTAATCCTATTTCTTAGTTGTGAGCTTCTATTTTCTAATTAATACTAGAAAATAAAAATAAATAGAAAAATAGTAGTAAATATGTTAATTTTACAATATTTTTAGAAATCTTCTTCGTCTTCTTCTAAGAGTCCCGATTGTTTTAAAAGGTCCTCTACACTATCTCGCATTTTCATTACTTGGTCGTTTTCTGAGAGTTTTAGGTTATCAATAACAGTATCAGAAAATTCCATAAATTGCTTGATTGAGGCACTCGAGAACTCTTTAATTTTCTCTGAAGTTTCTTCGATGAAATCTTTACCACTTTCTCCAAAAGCCCCTCCAACGAAATCTATAAATGCAGTATTCAGTTTATCTAATACATTTTCCTTCTTTTCTTCTCCTTCTTCACTCATTGCCAATTTACCTTTTTTAATTTAATTAACTTTTATTTCATAAAATAAATTTATTTGCATTAAATAATTTTTTCAAATTTTTATGTGTATTTGTTATATGATTTTAATGATTTTAATGAGTTTCTATACCATTTTATGCGTTCTTATAAAAAATTTAAAAATAAAGATTAGAAATAAAGTTTTAAAAATCGATATCTTGCCCAATTCCCTCTTTTAAGGCTCGATCATAAACTAATTTTCCAACTGCTACATCTTGTGCGCTAATTCCTACAGATTTAAACACGGTTATCTCCGATTCAGAAGTTCGACTCGATATCTTTCCTGTTATAATATTTCCTATCGAAATTATATCATTTTTAGAAATAATTCCTTCACTAATAGGAATTATATAATCACCTGCTTCAGCTAAACAAGCTTCTTTTAATCCAGCTACGAGTAAGGAAGCTCTTTTTATTGTTGTAGAATCTAATTCTCGAACATCGGCGGCATGAGCACCAATAGAAGATATATGCGTTCCATCAGACACTTTATCTCCTGAAAATAAGGGAGTTGTGCTCGTAGTTGCTGCGACTATGATGTCAGTATTAGATAGTAGGTCGTCTCCAGATTCAACGATCTCAACTTCAATTCCTAATTCTTTTTCGATTTCGATTTTAAAAGCTTCAGAAATCTCTTTTTTAAAATCAAAAACTTTACATTTTTCTAATTTTTGGTTTAGTCCGTAATAAACGCCCGCTACTTGCTTTCTTGCTTGAACGCCTGCGCTATAAATACCCATCGTAGTACTATTTTTTCGCGCTAAGTATTTTACAGAGACGCCAGTTGCCGCCCCGGTTCGCATTGCCGTAATAAGACTTCCATCCATAATTCCAACAATATCTCCCGTATTTATGTCTTGAATCATAATTTTAGCTAAAACAGTTGGCATGTTATACTTTTCTGGGTTTTGCTTATATACCGAAACAATTTTAGTTGCCAGAGCGCTCATTTCGCCTCCAATGATGCCCGGCATTATCAATGTTAATCCTGGAGCTGGATCTGTAATAGCAATTCGTTGAGGAACAAAGGCATTTCCTAAAGTTAATTGTTTATAAGCTTCTTCTACGTATTTTAACGCATCTGACATGTTTAGTAGCTGAGCTACATTTTCCTTGGTTAATATCCTTACCATTTTTAAAAATTCAACTCTTTTTGATTGATATGTAAATGAAAATATTATTCTGGAGCTATTAAATTTATATATTTAAATATTAAAAGAATCAAATATTTTTTGTTATAATGTTATAAGTGAAGATTTATGAGCAGAGATCATTTCCTACACGGATTTTTAAATCCTAAAAGTGTCGCTTTTTACGGCGCTAATAATAAAGGTGGTTCTTTAGCAGCTATTCAAATCATGAACCTAATAAAAGCCGAGTATAGCGGGAACGTATATCCAATCCATCTTAAATTAGATACCGTTATGGGCTTTAAAGCTTATAAAATGCTTTCTGAGGTTCCTGAAGTTCCTGATCTTGCTGTTATTGTACTTAATTCCAAAATGGTCCCTCAAATTTTTAGAGAGTGCGGAGAAAAGGGTGTGAATAAAATAATCCTGATATCTGGGGGCTTTCGTGAATTAATTGACGACCGTAAAAATACGCTTACAGAAGAAATTAACGAAATTGCTAAAAATTATGGGATACGATTTATTGGTCCAAATTGTTTAGGATTGTTCAACAATTGGTACGAGCCTGGTAATGAAAGGAGTTCGTTTAATATTGCCATATGGGAAAGGTTAAAAAAAGGAAATTTCTCAATTGCTTCGCAAAGTGGAACCTTGTCCTCTCATATATGGTTTGACCCCGAAAGCTTAGACTTAGGGCTAAGTAAATCCTTATCGGTTGGCAACGAGGCTAATATTGATCTCGTAGATTGCTTACAATACTATAAAGACGATAAAGAAACTGGAGTTATCGGGCTGTACATCGAAGAATTAAAGCGCGGAAAAGAATTTTTAGAATTAGCGAGGGAAACAACTCCTAACAAACCAATTATTGCGATTTACGTTGGTGGATCTCAAGGAGGGAATCGCGCTTTACAAAGCCATACCGGTTCAATAGCGGGTGATTCTAAAATCTATGAAGCTGTATTTAAAGAAACTGGTATTATTAGTACTGATTATGTTCAAGAATTTTTAGATATAGCTTTAATACTGTCAAACGGGATTATACCAAAGGGAAATCGAATAGCTATTTTAACCAATTCAGGGGGTCCAGGGGCTATGATTGCAAATAACGCCGAAAAACACGGCTTAATCGTTCCAGAACTTTCAGAACCGCTCCAAGAGGAATTAAAAGTTATGTTGCCTTCAACAGCTAGTTTTAAAAACCCTGTAGATGTCACCTTCGATATGAATCTCCCCTACTTTTATATAACTCTTCCAGAAATGTTAATGAAATCCGGCGAAATAGATGCTATTTTCCAGTACGGAGTAGTTGGATTTCAAGATGTAATGGACGATTATCTAAAAAACGAAAAAATTGCAAAATACGCGGAATTCCAAAATCAGCCAGAAGAAGATATGGATAATTTAGCTGAAAGATTGCTTCAGCCAACCATGAAGAACTGTCAAAGGTATTCTGTACCGATATTATACATTAATCCAATGAGTTTTACTAGTCCGTGGTCAAAAAGATTAAGAAAGAATGGAGCTTTACTCTTTCAATTATGGGATCGTCCCGTTAACGCCTTGGCAAAAGTATGCGAATACGTTAATTACAAGAAAAAAATAAAATAACTTACAATATTTCTTTTGAAATAGATAAAGCACAGTGATTTCCACACATAGTGCAAATCTCTTCACTATCTAAATGTCTTTTTTTTGGTTCATTGGGATCTATGCAATAGTCAAACTGGTTTTTCCAGTTCTTTAAAAATCGATTCTTCGATAACTTTAAATCGTTGTCAAAGAGATGGTTCAACCCAAATTTCATAGAATCACCAATGTGGGCAGCAATTTTGCAAGCGATTAATCCGTCTTTAATGTCATCAAGTGAGGGTAGACAAAGGTGCTCTGCTGGTGTGATTGCACATATGTAATCGGCACCAAAACCCGAAGCAAATGCCCCTCCCACTGTAGCGACAATATGGTCGTACCCCGTACCTATATCTATTGGGAGTGGTCCTGAAACAAATAACGGCCGATTATTGGTTAATTTTTTATGTATTTTTACCCATTTAATAATATCGTTTGCTTTAATGTGGCCCCCTAAACTTTCTAAAATCACTTGAACGCCATTCTTATTTGCTTTCTTTGCTAGTTTATTATTAATTTTTATTTCCGAGAGTTGAAACTCGTCCACTTTGTCGTGAATACATCCACTTCTCATCGCATTGCCTAAATTTAAAACTATATCGTGTTCTTTAACCAATTCAATAATGTATTCAAAATTTTTTCTAAACGGGTTTTCAACCTCGTTAGATTTCATAACAGAGCCCGTTAAACTACCTCCTTTAGAAACTATTTTCATTATTCGTTTTCCTTTCATTTTGTTCAAAGTTTCAAGGCTAAAACCAGTATGGATAACTATGGAACTTATTCCGTCTTTTATTTGCTTTTCTATTACTTTGAAAATTAAATCTTCTGAAACATTTGAAACAGAATCTGCTTCAATAATAGCTTGATAAATCGGAACGGTGGTTATAGGAACGCTCGAAATCTCTAAAACTCTCTTTCTAATTGCGTCAATATCACCACCCATTGAAAGATCAGACAAAGTATCAGCTCCATATTTCTGTGCAATTTCTACTTTTTTAAATTCTTCATTTAAGTTTATAACCGAAGAAGATGTACCGAAATTGACGTTAATCTTTGTTCGCAAAGGGAAACCTATGCCCACAGGTTTAAAACTCTCCCTCTTCATTATAACTACCTCTCCTTTTGAGATCCTTTTCATAAGTTTTCTAACATCAACTCTTTCGATCTCGGCTATGTGGAGCATTTCTTTAGTAATATTGTCTTTTAAGGCTTCTTCTATAATTGTCATTATCTCAAAATTATTTCAGTTTAGATTATATAAGGTAGTAATGAAAAAAATTCAATTAAAATTTACCATTAAAATAAAACGAGTAATTATATTAAATTAAAAAAAAAAGATTTATTTTTTAAATACAAAACCGTTAGGGTCTATTACTTCGTGCAATAATCTCAAATCCTCCACAGTTGGAGGTTTAGTAGTTTCCACATCATTAGCAATAATTAATTCAAAACTAGTTGCTTTTATTACGTCATCAACCGTAATTCCCGGATGAGTTGCAATTAACCTCATTCGTTTTGATTCTGGTTCAAAATCCATTAAACATAAATCTGTAATGACGCGCGTAGGACCAGTATCTTCAGATAAACCCTCTTCTTCTCTGGCTCCTGGACCGTATAAAAAACCCGGTGTTGTAATGAAATCTACTTTTTCAATAAATCTTCGAGGACTATGTCGATCCATTATTATAAGCGTTTCCCAAGCGAGCGAACCAAAATCTTTTGCACCTCCTGAACCCGGAAATCGCACTTTAGGTTTTTCGTAATCGTCTCCTATCATAGTGGAATTAAGATTACCGTATCCATCTATTTGAGCTCCACCTAAAAAGGCGTAATCAATAAAGCCTCTACGCATAGAATCC
>JAUWNA010000314.1 GCA_030612905.1 Promethearchaeota archaeon | reverse complement strand
AACGCATTCTAAAAAGAGAGACGCGGGCAAGTTTATGGCGTTTTGGCAGACGCACTGGTTCTATTCGCAAGTGCAGGAAGCCATTAAGTTTCAATGCCAATTAAACGGAATTAGATTCCAAAAAGTTCCGGCAAGAGATACTTCACAGAGGTGTTCCCATTGCGGAGAGTTCGGTTTAAGGTCGAGAAAACAATTTTCTTGTCCGCATTGCGGGTTAAAATTGGACTCCGATTTAAACGCGGCGAGAAACATAGCGAAATACCGGAAAAACATAGCAAACAATACAAGTTATATAAGTTCAATTTGACCGTTCCTACTATGGGGCGCTCAAGACCTTTAGTTACAGGTCAACAGAGAGGACGCAAGTCCAGATGTTTAGTAACTATTTGATAACCAAACTTATTAGATTTAAAGTATTTAGTGATATATTAAATTTTAAAGTGTTTAACAATAATAGACTCGAGCAAAAAGGATTTAGGAGTGGTCTTAACTCCTCCAAAAACGGCAGATTATATCGTATCAAAATTAGGTAAAATTACAAACGATCAAAAAGTTTTAGATCCGTGCGTAGGTCCTGGAGCTTTTGTTAAATCGTTATTGAAAGCTGGAATTAAAAAAGCACAGATTTCTGCTTATGACGTGAATCTTGCTTATAAAACAGATATTGAAGAATTAGGTGTATCCTTTAAAGCAGTAGATACATTAATATCGTTTGATTCGGATTGCTATGACGAGTTCGATTTTATTGTTGGAAACCCTCCTTATTTAAATAAGGCAAGTAGTTACGTGAGAGAAAATAGAGTAAAGTTAAAAAAGATTTATGGGAAAATCAACGCCCACGAAACTTATTCAATGTTTATAGTGAATAGTTTATGGCGTTTGAAGGAGGGAGGAAAATTAGGTTTCATCACGAGCGATACTTTCTTAACTTTAAGCACTCATAAAAAATTAAGAGAATTCATTCTTAATAATTGTACAATAAACGAAATATTACTCGCACCAACTAATTTATTTGATAAACAGAATGTTAGCACATATCCAGCAATAATCTTTTTAACTAAGTATTCCGGAGACAATAATAAGCACTTTCGAGATAATAATTTAATGAGAATAGTTTCGAGGATAAAAAATGAAGACGAATATTGGAAACCACAAGTTGTAAACGAAATCAAGCAGAGAAGATATAAATCTTTACCTTTTAGCATATTTTTTTTTGAAGTAGAGGACCAAATAATTGATTTGTTTGAAAACGCTCTTAAACTAGACAATTTCATTAAAGGGCACATTGGAATGCACACTCATGACAATAAGAAATACATTGCTGCGATTGAAGGTACGGAACTAGCAGACATTTTCAGAAAGAAAAACAATACAAAAATTAAACAAAATGAGGAATTCAAAATTATTTTCAGAAGCGATTTGAAAACAGAGAGATGGAA
This sequence comes from Promethearchaeota archaeon, assembly GCA_030612905.1. Taxonomy (GTDB): domain Archaea; phylum Asgardarchaeota; class Lokiarchaeia; order Sigyniarchaeales; family SOKP01; genus SOKP01. The sequence continues at coordinate 2,222 of JAUWNA010000314.1, read as the reverse complement.
ACCTTATCTGAAAAGAGGTGGAGGAGATCAATACTATAGACCTATTATGGAAGCTTTAGAGTGGAACGAAAAGGCGATCTCTGTTTACGACATTCCAAGTAATGTATCTTTTGAAAAAGAAGGAATCGTTATTAGTGGTATTAGCTCAAGGTTAGCCGCCCGTTATATGCCAAAAGGTTGCTATTGGGACTCGAATAAGGCAATTGGTTTTATCACTAAGGACAAATCGATTTCTATTGAATATTTCTTGGGACTATTGAATAGTTCTCTATATAATTATCTGTCTAAAGGAATCATAAACAATACCAATAGCATTCAAATATCTGGGATTCATTCTTTGCCTTTTATTGAGCCAAACAAAGAAACCCAAGAAGAAGTTGAAGTATTGGTTAACCAAATAATTGAAAATAAGAAAGAAAGCTTAGGTTATGATTATACACGTGAACAGAAATCAATTGATGAAATAATTTTTAATTTTTATGCTGTAAGATTTAATTTTTCATCAAAATTAAAAAAAAAATTAGAAGAAAATTACGCGATTTATAAATAATTTATAACAACAAATACTTATCCAATTCCCATTTGGCTTCCTTTCCGTCGTTTATAGCAATTTGGTATTTATTAATTTCTTCTCGTTTAATATCTATATAAATATCTACCAATTGTTTTCCAAGAGTTTTTCTGATAAATTTACTGTTTTCGAACGCCTCTAAAGATTTTAGCAAACTCGGGGGTAATTTTTTAATACCTAAAATTTTTCGCTTCTCATCAGTTAAAGAGTCTATATTTTCAGTAACTGGAGTATTGGGTTCGATTTTATTTTTTATTCCATCTAAGCCAGAGGCAAGTAAAAGAGCTGTTCCAAGATAGATGTTCATGGCTGCATCGCCAGCTCGATATTCTACCCTAGCAGATTTTTCGTATCCTGGAACGCGAATTAAAGCGGTTCTGTTACCTACACCCCAAGATACATAAACTGGCGCTTCGTGATTAGGAATAAGTCGCTTATAAGAATTTGTGATAGGATTTAAAATGGCAGATATAGCGTCTACACGCTTTTGAATCCCCCCGATATAGTAGCGAAGGATGTCGCTGACACCTGCGTCAGCATCAGCAAATACATTCTTCCCATTATTAACTAAATATTGATGAATATGTAAACCACTTCCTGCTACTAACGGAAATGGTTTTGGCATGAATGTAGAAATTAGATTTTTACAATGCGATTCGACATGTACTATCATTTTTGCTGTTTGGACATTATCAGCTTGACATAACGCATTATTAGCTATAAATTCTACTTCGTGTTGACTCGGTCCAACTTCGTGGTGAATAATTTTGAGATTAATGCCCATACCAATCATATCATCAGTTATCTTGCGTCGCAATTCGTGAAACGAATCTTTAGGTGGCATATCCATGTAAGCACCCTTATCAGTAAATTCTCGATCGTTTGACAATAAATACCATTCTAATTCTGGTCTTGTTAGAAATTCATAGCCCTTAGAATTTGCATCACTTAAAATTCTCTTTAATATCCCCCTTGGGCAGGTAGGATAAGCATTTCCTTCATTGTCGGTTATATCGCAAATAAATCTCCCCACCCTATGATTCCATGGAAGGATCGCAAATGTGTTTAAATCTGGCACGATTTTCATGTCGCTTTGCTCTGTTTTTAACAACCCAAGACTAGACCCGTCAATACCGGCCCCCTCTTTCATATCTTCCCAGATTTTTGCTGGAAATTCAACACTCTTAAATTCCCCTAAAATCGTAGTAAATTGAAATTGTACGTAATCAATACTTTTTTCTTCAAATAATTCCAAAAAATCTTTCATAACAATTCTCACTCAATATAATAATTGGTTATTAAATTTCTTTTTTTTTATTATTATGAAAAAAGTAAAATTAAAAGGTTGAATCATATCACTTAAAAATACAAATTAGATGTGAAAAAATGCCAATTATTCATGTAAATGTTTGGAAGGGCTTTGGAGATGAAAGAGTTAAAAAAGTAATTCAAAACATAACCAAAGTCTTTGTTGACTTAGGTGTCCCCCAACACGCTGTAGAAGTAATTGTTCACGAAATTCCAAAGACTCATTGGGGAATTGGTGGAGAGCCTGCTTCTGAAAAATTCAAGGACCAACATTAAACAAAGGTCAAATAATATAATAGAAAAATTTATAATTTTTCTCCTTTTATTTCTTCTTCGTACTTCA